>JAURXS010000234.1 GCA_030654305.1 bacterium
GCGCGGGCGGTCGGCGCGGCGGCCCGCGCGCAGGCCGAGCACCGCCGTGACCGCACCCGAGGCGAGGTCGGCGCGCATGGCGTCGCGGCCCGGGAGCTCCGTCGCCCCCGGTAACGTCATCCCCGCCCGCTGCTTCGTCGCCCAGCCGCGCGCCAGCGCGCCCTCGGCCGGCGCGAAGCCGGGGAACGGGCCCAGCGCGCGCACCGTGTCGGTCACGTTGCGCACGACGTCGACGAACTTGCCCCCCTCGGCGGCCGACACCCACGAGAACTGGACGCGGTTCTGGTCCATGCCGACGAAGTCGAGCAGCTCGCGGAACAGCACCCAGCGCCGCCGGGCGGCGTAGTTGCCGCTCGTGTAGTGGCAGTCGCCGGGGTGGCAGCCCGAGACGAGCACGCCGTCGCTGCCCATGGCGAAGGCCCGCAGCAGGAACAGCGGGTCGATGCGACCGGTGCACGGCAGCTTGATCAGGCGGATCTGCGGCGGGTACTTCAGGCGGCTGGTGCCGGCGAGGTCGGCCCCCGCGTACGTGCACCAGCGGCAGACGAAGGCGGTGATCCGCGGCTGCCAGGTCGCGGCGGCGCCTCTCGTGTCGGGTTCCGCGCTCATCTCACATCTCCTTGGCGCCGCCCTATGGGACCAGCGCGCTGATCTGGGCGAAGATCTGCTCGTCGGTGTAACCGGCCAGCTCGAGCGACTTCGACGGACAGGTGGCCACGCAGGTCCCGCACCCGTTGCAGACGCCGGCGTTCACCCGTGCCGTGCGGCGCAGCAGCCGTCCCTGCCGGTCGCGCACCTCGTTCAGCTCGACGGCGCCGTAGGGGCAGACCTCCTGGCAGGCGAAGCAGCCCGCGCAGACGGCCTCGTTCACGCGGGCGACGACCGGCTCGCGGTCCAGCGTCTCGCGCGAGAACAGCACGGCCACCTTGGCCGCCGCCGCACTGGCCTGCGCCACGGCCTCGGGGATGTCCTTGGGCCCCTGGCAGACGCCCGCCAGCATGACGCCGGCGGCCGCCGATTCCACCGGCCGCAGCTTGGGGTGCGCCTCGGAGTAGAAGGCGTGGCCGTCGTAGCCGACGCCGAACTTCTGCGCCAGGCGTGCCGCGCCGGCCTGAGGGCGGATCGCCGTGGCGAGCACGACCAGGTCGGCCCGGATCTCCACCGGCATGCCTGCCAGCGTGTCGACCCCCGAAACAACGATCCGGCCGTCGTCCTCGTAGAGCCGCGACACCTTGCCGCGCAGGTAGAGGACCTCGTCCTCCTCGACGGCGCGCCGCACGAACTCGTCGTAGCCCTTGCCGGGGGCGCGCACGTCCATGTAGAAGACCACGGCCTTGCCCTCGTGCACCTTGTGCTTGTAGAGCAGGGCGTGCTTGGCCGTGTACATGCAGCAGATCTTCGAGCAGTACTCGATCCCCTTGGCGCGGTCGCGGCTGCCGATGCACTGCAGGAAGACCACGGTCTGCGGCACCTTGCCGTCAGACGGGCGGCGGATCTCGCCCCCGGTCGGCCCCGACGCCGAGGCCAAGCGCTCGAACTGCAGGCCGTCGATGACGTCCGCGATCTTGCCGCCGCCGTACTCGGGATAGCCGCGCAGGCCGGCGCCGGGGTCCCCGATGTCGTAGAGCTGGTAGCCCGTCGCCAGCACCGCGGCGCCGACGTTCTCGACCACGAACTCGTCCTGCTGCTCGAAGTCCACCGCGCCCGGACCGCACACCTTCTCGCAGACGCCGCACTTGCCGGTCTTGAAATGCGTGCAGCGCTCGCGGTCGATGACCGGCTTGTTCGGCACGGCCTGCGGGAACGGGATATAGATGGCGGCGCGGCTGCCCAGCCCCGCGTCGAACTCGGACGGGATCTTCTTCTGCGGGCATTTCTGCTGGCAGACGCCGCAGCCGGTGCACTTCGCCATGTCCACCGAGCGCGCCTTCTTGCGCACCGTCACGCGGAAGTTGCCGATGTAGCCCTCGACCTTCTCGATCTCGCTGAAGGTGTGCAGCGTGATCAGCGGGTGCTGGGCGACCTCGACCATGCGAGGCGTCAGGATGCACTGCGAGCAGTCGAGCGTCGGGAAGGTCTCCGACAGCTGGCTCATGTGCCCGCCGATGGACGGCTCCTTCTCCACCATCACCACCGGGATGCCGGCGTTGGCCATGTCCAGCGCCGCCTGGATCCCGGCGATGCCGCCGCCGACCACCAGCGCGCGCCGCGTCAGCGGCACCTTGATCGGAAAGAGGTCCTCGTTGCGCTTGACCTTCTCGACCATCATGCGCACCAGGTCGACGGCCTTTTCGGTGGCCGCCGGGCGATCCTCGTGCACCCACGAGCACTGCTCGCGCACGTTCACCATCTCGCAGCGGAAGGGGTTGAGCCCCTCGCCGAGCGTGGCGCGGCGGAACGTCGGCTCGTGCATGGCGGGACTGCACGCGGCCACCACCACGCCGTCGAGCTTCAGGTCGCGGATCGCGGCGCGGACCATGTTCTGCCCCGGATCCGAGCACATGTACTTGTAGTCCACCGAGTGGACGACGCCGGGCAGTGCGCCGGCGGCCTCGGCCACCTTCGCGCAGTCCACGGTGCGCCCGATGTTCTCGCCGCAATGGCAGACGAAGACCCCGACCCTAGACATGGTTCGCCTCCCGCGCCGGAATGAGCGCGTCCACGCGGACGGGCACGATGTGGCGGTGCAGGCCGAGCGCCCGCGGCTCGATGCCGAGCGCCAGACCGATCACCTGGGTGACGTAGAGCACGGGCATCTCGAAGTCGAACTTCTTCTGCTTCGCGATCGCCGGCTGCGTCATGTCGAGGTTCGCGTGGCAGAGCGGGCAGGCGACCATCATCGCCTGCGCGCCGCGCGCGTGCGCCATCGCCAGCAGCTTGCCCGACAGGTCGCGCACGATGGCGGGCTCGGGCAGCGCCAGCGAGGCCCCGCAGCAGTCCAGCCGCAGCGGCCAGTCCACGGGTTCGCCACCGGCCAGGCGGACGAGATCCTCGAGCAGCGTCGGGGCCTCGGCGTCGTCGAAGGCGTTCTCGCCGCGCGGCCGCGTCAGCAGGCAGCCGTAGTAGCAGGCGATCTTCAGCCCGTTCAGCGGGCGCGTCACCTTCGCGGCCACCGCCTCGCGCACCTCCGGGCGCGCCAGCAGCTGCGCCACGTGCAGGATCTCCAGGTCCGGATCGATGGTGCCGCCCACACGCGCCGCCGCCGCCGGCGCGGACGCGGGATGGGCGCGCAGCTCGGCGCCCGCCGCGCGCAGCCGCGAATAGCAGGAAGCGCAGCCGGTCAGCAGGGGCCCCGCTCCGGTCGCCGTGGCGCGGGCGAGGTTCCAGTCGCCCAGCAAGTGCGCCGCGTCCGGGTCGATCGCGTGCGCCGGCGTGGCGCCGCAGCAGCACCAGTCCTCGATCTCGCGCAGCTCGAAGCCGAGGACGCCGGCCACCGCACGGATGGATTCGTCGTACTCGCGCGCGGTGGCGTGCAGCGAACAACCGGGGTAGTAGGAGAAGCTGGTCACGGCTGCCCCTTTTCTGGCTGAGCTTGCCCGCGCCGCGCCCGGCCGGGGCCGCGCAGCGTCTTGCCGTCGAGCCTGATCTTCCCGCGCGACAGCAGCGCGGGGAGATTCTCGAGATTCTGGAGAAATGCCCGCGCCCGCAGGTTGTACTCGGCGCCCAGCATCACCTCGCTCAGCCGGCCGCCGGCGAGCACCTGATCCACGAAGATGCGGTTGAACAGGTACGCGCGGCGCGCGGCGGCCGGCACGGTGCCGGCCCGCTCGGCTTCCGCGCGCAGCGCGTCCATCACCCGCGAGAGGTCGAGCTCCTGCGGGCAGCGTTCCGCGCAGGTCTGGCAGCCGACGCAGAGCCACGGCTGCACCGCGCGCAGCGGCGCGTCGCTGTCGAGCTGCAGGTGCCGCATCACCTGGTGCGGCAGCAGGTCGCCGCGGCCCGCGGTCGGGCAGCCGGCGGTGCAGCAGCCGCACTGGTAGCAGCGGAAGACGTTCTGGTCCGTCGCCAGCGCGA
>JAURXS010000235.1 GCA_030654305.1 bacterium
TGCCAATCTAGTCGCGTTGGCCGCCGGGTGGCCAGGCGGGGATGCGGCTCCTGGCACACCGCCGGCCGATGTGCTTACTTGTGGCCTCGTCCGCCCCCGTCCCGAACCGATCGCGAGCCCCGATGCCCTCCTTCCTCGCCCGCCTGCGCGCCTCGGGGCTCCGCGAACCCGGCGGCGGCAACCCCATCCTGGAGGGGCCGGTCGACCGGACCCTGCTGGGCCTGAGCGTGCCGATGATCATGGCCATGGTCCTGGTCACGGCCTTCGGGCTGGTGGACATGCTCTACCTGGGGCGCTACTCGCGCGAGGCGATGGCGGCGGTGTCGCTGTCGTTCCCGATCGCCTACCTGATCCACTCGGTCGCCGGCGCGCTCGGCCAGGGGGCGACCTCGCTGGTCTCGCGCCTGATCGGCGGCGGCGACGAGCGGCAGCTGCGCAACTTCCTCTGGCACGCCCTGATCGTGATCGGGATCTTCGCGGCGATCATCACGCCGCTGGGCCTGCTGCTGGCGCCCGCCGCGCTGCGTCGCATGGGTGCGGAGCCCGGCGTCACCGAGGGCGCGATCCTCTACACGCAGGTGGCGTTCGCCTCGTCGGTGTTCTCGCTGCTGCCGATGGTGCTCAACTCCCTGTTCCGCGGCGAGGGCGACACGATCTACCCGTTCAAGGTCATGGCCGTGGCGCTCGCGCTGAACGTCGTGCTGGACCCCCTGTTCATCTTCGGGCCGGGCCCGTTCCCCGAGATGGGCGTGGCCGGCGCGGCGGTGACCACGGCCGTCAGCTTCCTGTTCGCCTCGCTGATGGTGCTGCGCGAGCTGCGCAACCCCCGCCGCCGCGTGCGGTACGACCGCACCGCGTGGTCGTGGAGCCCCGCCCTGCTGCGCGGCTGGGCCAACGTGTCGGCGCCCGCCTTCGTGGCCAACCTGTCGATGCCGCTGTCGGCCTACGTGATCACCGACATGCTCACCGGGTACGGCACCGACGCCATCGCCGCCTTCGGCGCCGGCACGCGCCTGCTGAGCTTCGTGTTCCTGCCGACGCTCGGCATCTCGATGAGCATGATGATCATGGTCGGCCAGAACCACGGGGCCGGCCGCCGCGACCGGGTCCGCGAGACGACCCTGCTGACGCTGCGCTACGCCCTGATCCTCATGGGCGTCCTCTCGTTGCCCGTGATCCTGTTCCCGGCCTGGGCGCTGCGGATCTTCACGGACGAGCCGACGGTCATCGCCGCCGGCGTCGGGCTGGCCCGCTGGGTGACCCTGGCGCGGCCGATGCTCAGCATCGTGAACATCACGGCCTTCTGGTTCCACGCCCAGGGCAACGGGATGATGGGCATGCTGCCGAACTTCGGCATGCGCGTGCTGCTGGAACCGGCCGGCGTCTGGGTGGGCCTGAAGCTGGGCGCGCTGGGCGGCGGCTGGCTGGGCATGGCCGCGGCGGACCTCGTCGGCGGCGTCCTGTGCCTGGCGCTGCTGTTCTGGCGCCTGGGCGCCTACATGCGCGACGCGCCGGCGCCGGTCCGGCCGGCGATCGCGCCGGGCGCGCCGTCCCGCTGATCCCGGCCTCCCCGCACGTTGCGGCGTTGACGCCCCGGGACCCTCCCGCTACGATCCCCGCCCGTACCCGTCGCGTTCCGCTACCGCGCAGGAGGTGCCGCGCATGTCCATGCTCTTCCTGGTCCTGGCCTGGGGCACGATCATCGGCTTCACCTGGTTCGCCTTCTCGCGCATCTTGAGGCTGGGCAAAAAGGCGGACCTGGCGGCCGCCGACGGCGGCGCGCGCGCGCAGTGGGGCACGCGCATCGGCCTGATCCTGGCCATGGCGGGCAACGCCATCGGGCTGGGCAACTTCCTGCGCTTCCCGCGCCAGGCGGCCGACAACGGCGGCGGCGCCTTCATGATCCCCTACTTCATCGCGCTGCTGCT
>JAURXS010000236.1 GCA_030654305.1 bacterium
CGATCGCCGGCTACTGCGTGCTGAACGACTGGTCCGCCCGCGACCTGCAGCGGGCCGAGATGAAGGTGGGCCTGGGGCCCGCCAAGGGGAAGGACTTCGCCACGGGCCTCGGGCCCTGGCTCGTGACCCCGGACGAGATCGCGGACCGGCGCCTCGGCAAGGGCTACGACCTCGCGATGTGCGCCCGGCGCAACGGGCGGGAGATCTCGCGCGGCAACTGGCGGGACATCCACTGGTCCTTCGGCGAGATGCTGGCGCGCGCCTCGCGCGGGGTCACGCTGCACCCCGGCGAGGTGATCGGTTCGGGGACCGTCGGCTCCGGCTGCATCCTGGAGCTGCGCCCCGAACGGGCCGGCGGCTGGCTGCAGCCCGGCGACGCGATCGAGCTGGAGATCGAGGGGCTGGGCATCCTGGCCGCGACCGTGGCCGGCGCCGCGGGGGAGGAGTGAGATGCCGCACTACGTCGCCCGGGGCGAGATCCCCAACAAGCGCCACGTGCAGCACCGCGTCGGCGGCCGGCTGACCTACGAGGAGCTGGTCAGCCGCGAGGGCTTCTCCGACGTCGCTAGCAACGCCTACCACCTGCGCCCGCCGACCGCGGTGCGCGGCGTGGGCGCCTTGCGGCCGCTGCCGCTGCTGGCCGCCGCCGACGAGCCGCACCGCCACCGCCACGTGTTCACGTCGCGGCTGCCGGCCGGCGGCTGCCCCGTGTTCGGGCGGCGCGTGCTGGCCTTCAACGACGACCTCGTCGTGTCGACCTGCGAGCCCGTGCAGGACCAGCCGGCCTTCTACCGCAACGCCCTGGCCGACGAGCTGGTCTTCGTCCACCACGGCGCGGGCACGCTCGAGAGCATGTACGGCGACCTGGACTTCGGGCCGGGCGACTACCTGGTCGTGCCGCGCGGCACGACGCACCGCCTGCGCTGCGCCCCGGGCCGCGTGAAGCTGTTCGTGGTCGAGACGCGCGGGCCCGTCCAGGTGCCGCGCCACTTCCGCAGCGACCACGGCCAGCTCATGGAGCACGCCCCCTACTGCGAGCGCGACCTGCGGGCGCCACGCTGGCGCGACCCCGTCGACGAGCCCGGCGACGCCGCGGTGCTGGTGAAGCTGCGCGACCGCGTCCAGGAGACGACGCTGGCGCACCACCCCTTCGACCTGGTCGGCTGGGACGGCTTCTGCTATCCCTGGGCCTTCAGCATCCACGACTTCATGCCCGTGGTCGGCAAGGTCCACCTGCCGCCGCCGGTGCACGTGACCTTCACGGCGCCCGGCCTGGTGGTCTGCTCGTTCGTGCCGCGCCTGTTCGACTTCCACCCCGAGGCCGTGCCCATCCCGTACGCGCACAGCAACGTCGACAGCGACGAGATCCTCTACTACGTCGAGGGCAACTTCATGAGCCGGCGCGGGATCGTAACCGAGTCGCTGACGCTGCACCCCATGGGCTACCCGCACGGGCCGCAGCCCGGCCTGATCGAGAAGTCGCTGGGCGCGAAGGAGACCGGCGAGCTGGCGGTGATGGTCGACACCTTCGCCCCGCTGCGCGTGGCCCGCGACGCCCTGGCGGCCGACGACCCCGCCTACCCCCTGAGCTGGCTGGAGGGTGCATGATCATCGATCCCGCGACGCTGGACCTGCGCGGCGCCTATAAGCTGCTGATCGGTTCGATCCTGCCGCGCCCCATCGCCTGGGTGTCGACCGTCGACGCTGAGAACCGGCCCAACCTGGCGCCGTTCTCGTTCTTCACCGGGGTGGCCGCCGCGCCGCCGGTGGTCTGCTTCGCGCCCATGCGGCGGTTCGCGGACGGCGCCGAGAAGGACACCCTGCGCAACGTGCGCGCCACCGGCGAGTTCGTGGTCAACATCGTGGACGAGGACAACGTGGCGCGGGCCAACGAGACCGCGCGCGAGTTCGCCCCCGGGGTGAGCGAGTTCGCGGAGGCCGGCCTCACGCCCGTCCCCTGCGAGGCGGTGAAGGCCCCGCGCGTGGCCGAGTCGCCCCTGAGCCTGGAGTGCCGCCTGCTGCAGATCGTGGAGGTGGGCGCCGACGGGGCGGGGGGCGGCGCGCTGGTCCTGGGCGAGGTGCTGCGCTTCCACGTCCGCGACGACCTGCTCCACGACGGCCGCATCGACACCGCGCTGCTGCGCCCGGTGGGCCGCCTGGCCGGCAGCGAGTACACGACGCTCGGGCGAAGGTTCGAGCTGGAGCGGAAATGACGGCATGACTGCATGAAGAGGGGGACCCGCGTCGGGCCCCCCGTGTCGATTCCGCGGCGATCCGCTACTGGATGTACTTGCTCGTCAGCTCCATCAGCACCGTGCCGTGCGTCATCTTGACCTCGCCGACGCCGACCGCGAACCAGTGGTCGGCGGGCGTGACGCTGCCCTCGACCGTGCCGCGCACGTGGATGCAGTCGTAGGTGCCGTCGGGCACCGTGACGCTCTCGCTCGTCGCGATCACTTCCCAGTTCACGACCGCGCCCTGCCCGGACGTGCTCCACTCGTCGCCGACCGTGCAGGGGTACTTGCACC
>JAURXS010000237.1 GCA_030654305.1 bacterium
CCGCCCCGCAGCAGGCGGTGCAGGCCGCCCAACTGTATACAGCAGGCGCCCTGGCGCATGCCCAGCGCTTCGGCATGGGCAAGCTGGTACCGAACCGTTATTTTGCATTCACTTATAAAGAAGCGAGCAAGCCATGAGCACTTCCGACACCTCCCGCAACGACACCCTGTTCGCCCGCGCCCAGAAGACCACGCCGGGCGGCGTCAACTCGCCGGTGCGCGCCTTCAAGTCCGTGCCCGGCGACCCGCTCTTCTTCCGCAGCGCGCGGGGCGCCCGCTTCACCGACGAGGACGGCCGCGAGTACCTCGACTACTGCCAGAGCTGGGGGCCGATGATCCTCGGCCACGCCGATCCCGACGTGCAGGCGGCCATCTTCGAGGCCGTGCCCGAGGGCGCCAGCTTCGGCGCGCCGAGCCGCCGCGAGGTCCTGCTCGCCGAGGCCTTCCTGGCGCGCCTGCCCTGGTGCGACCGCGTGCGCTTCGTCAGCTCGGGCACCGAGGCTGTGATGAGCGCGGTGCGGCTGGCCCGCGGCTTCACCGGGCGCGACCTGATCGTGAAGTTCGCGGGCTGCTACCACGGCCACGTCGACAGCCTGCTGGTGGACGCGGGCAGCGGCCTGGCCACCTTCGGCACCCCGAGCAGCGGCGGCGTGCCGGCCGACGTCACGCGCCACACGGCCGTGCTGCCGCTGGCCGACGAGGAGCGGCTGCGCGCCTTCTTCTCAGCCCACGGCGACGAGGTCGCGGCGCTGATCATCGAGCCGGTGCCGGCCAACGCCGGCCTGCTGCTGCAGACGCCGGCGTTCCTGCGCACGTGCCGCGAACTGACGCAGCGCCACGGTGCGCTGCTGATCTTCGACGAGGTGATCAGCGGCTTCCGCGTGGCGGCGGGCGGCGCCGCCGAGCTGTACGGCATCGAGCCCGACCTCGGCACCTACGGCAAGATCATCGGCGGCGGCATGCCCGTCGGCGCGTACGCCGGTCGGCGCGACATCATGGAGAAGGTGTCGCCGCTGGGGCCGGTCTACCAGGCCGGCACCCTGAGCGGCAACCCGGTGGCGATGGCCGCGGGCCTCGCGACGCTCGAGAAGATCGGACGGCCGGGATTCTACGCGGAGCTGGAGCGCAAGGGCGCGCGGCTGGAGGCGGGCCTGCGCGGAGCGGCCGCCGCGGCCGGCGCGGTCGCGACCGTCGTGCGGCAGGGCTCGCTGTTCTGGACGGTGTTCCAGGCCGAGGCGCCCGTCCGCTTCGACGCGATCGACGGCGCGCGCATGCCGACGTACGGCCGGCTGCACCGCGCGCTCATCGAGCGCGGCGTCTACCTGGCGCCGTCGGGCTGGGAGGTGGGCTTCGTGTCCGCGGCCCATACCGACGAGGACATCGACACGACCGTCGCGGCCGCGCGCGAGGCGCTGGCCGTCGCGGTCGGGGGCTGAACGGGCGCCGCGGCGACCGCCGACCGCGTCGACCCGGCGCGGCCATGGCAGCCCAGGCAGAGCCCGTCGGTCCCGTCGAGCGCGACCAGCAGGTCGGCGGTCCCGGCCGAGAGGCTGTGGCAGGTCTGGCACTCGATGCGGCCGTCGAAGAGTTCGAGTCGAGCGTCGATCCGCGGCTTGACGGGGAAACCGCCGCTGCCGCCGGAGCGCGCGGCGACGCCGTAGGGATGGCTGGCATGCTCGGCGAAGCGCGGGGCCGCGTCGACGAGACGCAGCGCGGCGGCATCGCCCCCGGCGTCGCCGTGGCAGAGCAGGCAGCTCTGCGACGGCGTCAGGCCGGCGAGCCGGGACGAGTCGGCGTGGTAGACGGCGGCCGCGGCGCGGTGACCGTCGCTCAGGGCCTCCAGATCGCCGCCGGGCGCGTGGCAGGACCGGCAGAGGGAGCGCGCGGCCGCATCGCCGTGCGTGAAGCGGAAGACGAGGGCGCCGGCGCGGATCTCCTGCGGGGCATGGAAGACGTGGCAGTCCAGGCAGTCGCGTTCAACCTCGGCGTGGAAGGCCGACAGAGCCGCTTCGCCGCGCGCCGCAGCCGGGTGGCAGGCACGGCAGACAGCGTCGCCGACGCTCCGCGCGCCGACGGCGGCCTCGCCGCCTCCGTGACAGCGGTCGCAGGCGACCTGTTCGTGGGGCAGCGCCGCCGCGGCGGGACCGGACGCGACGAGTACCGCCGGGAGCGCCGTGACCAGGGTCAGGCACCACCAGGAATTGACTGAAGCGTTGAATAATTTTCGCATGGTGCGATATGTATCGACATATCAAAAATAGCACTTGAGCGAAAATTACAGCGATCCGTACCGTATCGATACTCATGATCGATACGTTGGAAAAAAAACGGGAAATCTCCGGGTTACGCACTATATACTAGGGAGTCCTGGGGGATTCCCCCGCCGACACGCAAACTCGCGACGGGGTCTGGTCGTCCGGTGCATTTCGATAAGTCAACAAACGTTTTCGCCGGGACGTTGGCGCTCCTGATGATCGCCGCCGGCGCCGTGCACGCGCTCGACGGCCAGATCGACGTCCAGGGCAACCGCCAGGAGGGTCGCGCCGGCGGCGAGGCGTATCGCACCAGCACCCTCTACCTCGACGACTCCTACGAACAGGTCTACCGCTTCACGCCCGGACTCGCCGGCCGGCTCCAGTTCCGCAACCGCCGCGAGGACCTGACCAGCCGCTACGGCGCGATCTCCAGCGAACTCTCGAACGTCCTGAACCAACCCAACGCGTCGCTGACGTACCGCGGCGGCAACCTGCGGGCCCTGCTCTCGGCGGGCGCCTTCCGCAAGACCTGGAGCGGCGCCGGATTGGACGGGTACCGCGACGAGCGGCTGGACTGGGGGGCCAACGTGCGCGGCGTTCCCGGCTGGGGAGACTGGTACGCGCGCTACCAGGACACCGCCTCCTGGCGGCGCGAAGCGCCCCTGCCGGAGATCGAAACCCGCGACCGCCAGTTGAGCGCCGGCGTCGAACGTTCGTGGCAGCGCTACGGCAACCTGCGCTACGGCTACACGCGCAGCGACAACCGCTCGGTGACCGACGGCAACCGCCGCCTCTACACCAGCCACAACGTCCAGTACCGCAAGTCCGGGCTCCTGGACGCCGGCCGGGTCCGCTACGCGCTGGACGCGCGCAGCCGCCTGCTGCGCCAGACCATCGAGCTCGGCGGCGACCGGCGGTCGCTGCTGGTGCCGCTGTCGATCGGCTACGTCCTGGACGACACGCCCGAAAACCTGGATCCCCTCGAGCCGTCGCCGACGCCGCTGCCGGCGCTGGCCGATCTGGACCTCGACCAGCCGGCCGGCCTGGACATCGGCGACGAGCAGAGCGTCGTGCGCGAGTACGGCGGCGACTACCGCAACCTCGTGGTGGACTTCGGCGAGACGACGGAGATGAGCCAGGCCGTGCTCTACGTCGCCGACGTCGTGCGCTTCCCCGCGTTCCTGCAGTGGCGCGTCTTCGTGAACGACGACCCCGAAGGGGTCGCCTGGACCGAGCTCGCCCCCGGCGCTGCCGACGTCGCCTACCACGACTGGGGCAACGGCCGCCAGGGCTGGACCGTCGAGTTCGCGGACGGCACCGCCGTCCGGCGCCTCAAGCTGGTCGACGTCAAGACCGGCCCCACCGAGGCCGTGATCGCGCTGACGGAACTGGAGATCGAGGGGCCCGCGGCCGCAGCCGACGGCGAGACCACGTCGGACGTCGCACGTCACCAGATCGACGGCAGCCTCGAGTACGACATCCGACGGGACCTCACCCTGGCCTACGACGCCAGCTTCGACGAGCGCAACTACGAGGACGACTCGCGCGACCTCAGCGGCAACAGCCACCGCCTCGGCGCGACCTGGCGCCGCGACGTCTGGACCGCGGGCGGCGCCTACCACCGCAACCGGCTCGAGAGCCCGTCCCGCAGCAGCACCGACGTGGAGGGCTACGCCTTGTCGCTGACCCGTCGCGACGGACCGCGCCTGTGGAGCCGGCTCGGCTGGTCGCGCCTGGTGGACCACAGCCGCGACCTGGACAAGGCCACCGAGAACGCCTCGCTGGACGTCGCCTGGCGTCCGGCGCCGGCCCTGAGCCTGCAGCAGCAGGTCAGCCACGCCCGCCTCGACGACTACGCCTCTGCGAGCGACTCGCGCTCGTGGACCGTCTCGACGACCGTCACGTGTTCCCCGAAGCCGCGCCTGAACGTGAACCTGCGCCGCGTGAACCGCTGGGTGAGCACCGTGGCGGGCGCGGGATTCGAGCCCTTCAACGACACGCAGCTCGATGTCGGCTGGCAGATCATGCCGCTGCTCGCGCTGAACAGCCTCGCCCGCTACGAGCAGCGTCTCCGGGACGACTGGATGCTGCGGCACTACCTGACCTGGAGCCCGCTGCCGGGCGGCAGCGTCAGCCTGCAGGTCTCGCTCAGCGACCAGCAGGACACGCGCACCAACACCCACCAGCAGGGAGCCTCCCTGCAGGCGGTGTGCCGCGCGCGCCCCCGCCTCACGCTCGAAGGCGGACTCGAGGTCCAGGAGTACGAGCGCGACGGCGAGCGGAACTCGCCTTTCAACACCAATTTCAGGGTTCACTGGAGCTTCTGAGACGCGGCCGCCGCCGGCCGCCACGAGGGGAGACGGGATGATGGTACCTCGAGTGTGGACACGGATCGCGCTCACGTTCGGGCTGGCCGCGCTGGCCGGATGCGCACCCCACACCGCGCATTTCGTCCACCCCGACGTGGACCTCGGCTTCGTCCGGCGCTGCGCGGTGGTCCCGTTCCAGAACCTCAGCTCCGACCGCTTCGCGGCGGCGCGCCTGCAGCCGGTGTTCCTGGCCGAGCTCCTGCAGACCGAGGCGCTGTCGGTCGTCGATCCGGGCGCGACGCTGGCCGCGTACGGCCGCCTCGGCCTGGGGCCCGACACGCCCCTGACCCCGGAGCAGGTCGTCGCCCTCGGCGAGGCGCTCGAGGTCCAGGCGATCTTCACCGGCGCGGTGGAGGACTACGGGCAGCGCCGCAGCGGCGGCGACCAGACGAACGCGATCACCGCGTCGTTCTCGATGCTGGAGACCGAGACCGGCACCATGGTCTGGAACGCCCAGGTCTCGCGCGACGGCTCGTCGTTCTGGCGCAAGCTCTTCGGCGGCGATTCGGCCAGCCAGCACGACGTGTCGCGCCGAGCGGTGCACGACGCCCTGGAGTCGCTGTTCTGATGCGAGGACCGTGCCGCAGCCCCTTCTTCACGCGCGCCGGTGCCGCCGCGGCGGCCCTGGCGCTCCTGGCGTGCCTGCACGCCGCCCTCCCCGCCGCCGCGGGGGACGCGGCGCCCGGCGACGACGACCGCACGTGCGTCCTGCTGTTCATGGCCGGCGCCGGCTACGGCAGCGGCGTCGCGGACCTGGCGGACCTCCGCGCGCTCGGCGAACAGGAGCTGGCCGCCGCGCTCACGCGGTCCGGCGGCGCGCCCCTGCCGGCCGACGCGACGCTCGCCCTGCAGCGGCGCTTCCGGATCCGCGACGGGAGGCTGCTCGCGCCGACGTTCCTGGCCGGCCTGGACAGCGCCGGCGCGGGACGGCTGCTGCTCGTGCACCTCTACGTCGGCCGCGACCGGATCGAGCTCGCCGGGCGCACCCTCCGCGCCGCGACCGGACTGGTCGAGTCCGCCGCCACGGAGGCCTGCGCGCTGGGCGGCGCCGCCTGGCGGATCGATTTCGCGATCGCCTGCCGCCGGCTCGTCGCAGCGCTCGCCGCCGCGACACGGACGAGATCGGGCGAACCCTTCGCGCCGCTGGCGGTCCACCCCCTGGGGTTCGACGCCGCGACCGCCCAGATCGCGACGCAGTGCCTGCTCGAGGCCGCCCTGGCCGACACGGCCCGCGCCGTCCTGGACCCGGCCGTGCTGGGCGGCGCCCTCGCGGCCGCGGGCATCGACCCCCGCCGTCCCGACCGCTCCGGACTGGACCTGCTGGCCGGTTCGTTCGGCGCCGGAGAGGCGACCATGGTCGAGATGATCACCCGCGATCCGGATCAGTTCGTCCGGGCGACCGACGACGACGCCCCGGCCTCGAGCGCCGTATCCTGGGAGACGGTGCGGTCCTTCACGCTGCACCTGCGGGCGGTCGATACCCGGACGGGCCTGGTGACCGCAGCCTTCGACATCGATCAGGACAACAGCCCGGCGAAGGGCTGGTTCGGCAACGTGGAATCCAACACGCCGCGGCGACTGATCGCCACGGCCATGCACAGGCTGTGGGATGCTTCCCGACAGCCGGGGAAGGTACGCTGACATGAAGTTCGCCCACCCGCGCCCGCACACGCCCTCGCTCTTGGCCGTGATCCTCTTCGCGACGGCCGCCGCGGCGGCGGCCCCGCCCGGCGACGCGCCCCTGGTCTTCGTGGGCCGCGACACGATCTCCGTCGCCGACCTGGACATGGAGCTGTTCGTCACGCTGCAGATGAACAAGGGGCAGCAGCAGCAGATGCCCGAACCTTCCGCCGTGCTGAGGCGCCTGATCCAGAACGAGCTGATCATCCAGGAGGGCTACCGCACGGGCCTTCACCGCAAGGACATGATCACCGCCCAGGTGCGCGAGACCGTCCGTTCGCGCAGCATCGTCGCCCTGCTGGATTCGATCGCGTCCACCGCGCCGCTGGTGATCGCGGATCCGGCGCGCGCCCGCGAAGAGGCCATCGAAGCCTACCTCGGCGGGCTGAAGCTGAGGTACGGCATCAAGGTGGACACCGCGCTGCTGGAGTCCCTCGATTACGCCTCGACCGATCCCGCGGTCCAGAAGAAACTGAACGAGAGCGACGCGGTGCTGGCGAAGCTGCCTTCCGGCGCCCTGCGCGTCAGCGCGCTCACGCACAACATGCGCTTCGAGTATTTCCACGGCCTCGCCAACAAGCCCGACGCGGCGCAGATCCGCGACGACTTCTTCAAGAAGTGGTTCAGCGAGGCCCTGCTCGGCTACGAGTCCGCGCGGCTGGGGATCCCCGAGCGCCGCATGATCAAGCGCCTCGCGGCCCAGCAGGAGCGCGACCTCGTGCTGGAGGAGATGGTCAACTCCCTGGGCCGGTTCCGCTACGCGCCGACCGAAGCCGAGATCTCGGCGTTCTACCGCGAGAACCTCGCGCACCTGACGCCGCCGGCCCGGCTGAAGGTGCAGAGCGTGCTGCTCGAGAAGCAGAGCGCCGCGGAGACCTTCAAGCAGCGCCTGGACCAGGGCGCCGAGATGACCTGGCTGGCCAAGCGCACGTCCGAGGTCCGCCAGGACGCCGCCGCCCTGCCCACGACCTGGCTCCAGCCGTCGATGATCGGCCTGAAGCCGGGCGAGGCCCGCCCCGGTCAGGTCCTGGATCCCTACGAGGTGCCCGGAGGCTGGGTGGTGGCCGTCGTGACCGAGATCGAACAGCCGACGCCGCGGACCCTCGCGGACTGCCGGGAGGACCTGCTGCTGCGCATGAAGGCCCAGCCCACGCGCGAGAACATCGCCGACGCGGTCGCGCGGCTCGAGGCCGCCACGACCGTCAGGATCGTCCCCGGCGCCGAGACCATCGTCCGCGACCGGCTCGCCCGGGAGTCCGCGAAGGAGAGCCATGAATAAGCGCTGCGCGCCTGCCTGCCTCGCCCTGGTCCTGCTGCTGGCGGCCACGTGCCCGCCCGCCGCCCGGGCGGCGGGACCGTTCCGCTCGAAGACCTGCCTGGATTGCCACACCGACCAGAAGAAGGCCGCCGGCGCCCCCCACGCCCACGCCCCCTTCGCCAAGGCCGAGTGCGAAGCCTGCCACGAGGTCCACGGCGTCGTGGGACGCCTGGCCCTGAAGGAGTCCGGCAACGCCCTGTGCGCCGGCTGCCACGCGCCCCA
>JAURXS010000238.1 GCA_030654305.1 bacterium
CTCCGTATTTGGCCAAACTCCGCGTAATCTTCTGGTTCTCGAATCGATCAATGGAACTGATCCCGAAGAACTGTCCGAATTTCATTTGGCTGATCGATGGTGCTACTGCGTAGCGCAACACCCTGATGATTCGGGAATCAGCAAGAACTGCGTCAGCAGTGATGTTCCCGAAATCATTCGTAAGACTAGCCGCAATGTCATAAATTTCAACGTTTTGCAGGAGTGCGTTGGCATACATCGCCTCCATAGAATCCAAATAGATCAGCATCTCGCGTTCACGCGATTTGACAAGATCTTGCGCGACTGTCATCCTGGGTGTTCCTTTTATTGCAATGAGTTATGCGAGCCCGCAGTGCCTTTACACGTTGCAGTTGGAAGATACTCCGGAAGATTCGCCCGGTCAATCAACTGGCACCGTTGCGATATAGCGAAATACCGTACAGTCGGGGTTACCACTTCCTCTTCGCCGGCACAGCTCCACGGCATTTGAACGATGATGCCGCCCACACCATCACGTCACCACGATTTCTCACGATTATTCAACACGGGTCGGGGGAGTGGCCTCCTGCTGGAGGCTCACGAACCCGTGCCGCTCCAGTTCCTGCAGGAAGAGCCAGACGCGCTCACTGGCCTGGTCGGCCTGATCCGGGTGCGCGGCCACGAACGCGCACATGATCTCGGCGAGGTTGCGGCGGCCGTCCAGCAGGCGCCAGATCGTGCTGCCGAAGGCCTCGAGGCGCACCTCGACGTGGGCCCGTTCGGGCGGCAGGCGGGATTGCAGCCAGCGCGAGAACGGACCGCTGTGGAAACGCGGTTCCAGCAGGACGACCTGCGCGACGCCGTCGGCAATCGACTCGCGCGCCTCAACCAGGGTCCGCGGCACCAGCTCCAGGATCCGCTCGCCTTCGACCAGCCGGCGTCGCTTCCACCATCGATGACCCATGCGGACTGTCGCCTCCTCGTATCCCCAGGTACCAGCAACGAACGGCCGACGGCGCAGGCTATCATCGATCCCGGTCCGTCACAAGCTGCGGCGCGTTCCACGCTTTTCATCGCCGCGGCGATCCGCTACACTGCGAACGTCGTCCGCCGCCGTGAAAGGAACGCCATGAACGAACCGACCGCCACGGAACGCTGGTGGGGCGCCGCCTGCTACGCCAGCGCGTTGGTCGTGCTGCCCATCCTGATGGTGGAGCACAAGGGGGAGTTCCTGGCCCGCCATTGCCGGCAGGGCTTCACCCTGCTCGCCGCCGAGGTGGTGCTGCTGCTCGTGCTGGGGATCGTGGACGCCAGCCTCGGCCGCATCCCGCTGCTCGGCATGCTGCTCTCGATCGCCCTGCACCTGGTCGGCCTGCTGGCCTGCCTGGGGATCTCCGCGCTGGGCTTCGCCCGTGCGCTGGCCGGTGAAGCCTGGAACCTGCCGTTCCTCGAGGAATTCGCGCAGCGGGTCCCCATCCACT
The DNA here is from genome assembly GCA_030654305.1 of bacterium. Lineage (NCBI taxonomy): Bacteria > bacterium. The sequence continues at coordinate 1,461 of JAURXS010000238.1, forward strand.
AGGAACACCGACCCGCAGTCGCGAGGGGGACGCCAAACCGCAGCCCCGCCGAGCCTTGCAGCAACCGCTTCATTGATTGCGCATAATGTATATTATGTTAAGCTGATAATCTTCCGGCTCACGCGGCGCAGATTTCCAGGATGGCCCTCTCGAGGATCATCTCGGGCTCCAACGGGCTGCTCTTCATCGCCGCCTCGCAGCGGTGGCAGGCTCGCAGCGCCCGCTCCACCGTGGCGTCGCCCCACGCGCGCGCCGTCTCCTGGGACTGGCGGGCGGCGAACGGCGTGATGCCCAGCAATCCCGGCACCGCCTTCTCGGGCTGACCCTCGGCGCGCAGCGCCGCCACTTGGGCCACCTGCTTGACCCGCCAGATCAGCAGCGGCGCCAGCTCGAACGCCGATCGGCCCTCCGACAGGAACCTGTGGAACGCCGCCAAGCCCTCGCGCTGACGTCCGGGTCCGAGCTGCTTGACCAGCTCGAACGGGTCGATCGCCCGCTGTTCCAGGATGACGGCCCGCAACGCCGCCTCGTCCAGCCCGCCTTTGGCTTCGGCGGCGATCAGGGACAGCTTGTCGAGTTCGCCGTCCAGGGCGTGCAGGTCGTCGCCGACCAGCTCGACCAGCATCTCGGCCAACTCGAGCGCCAGCGGCAACGACTTGTCCTTGGCCCGGCGCACGGTCCAGTCCACGAGATCGCGGCCGCTCGGCGGCGCCATCTCGTAGTGGCAGCCGGCCGTCTTGCAGGCTTTGACCCAGGATTTCCTGCCATCCACCTTTTCGGACATGAGGATCAGGGTCGTCGCCGCGACCGGATCGGCCAGGTAGCGCTGCAGGGCCTGTTCCGCGACCGCGTCGCCGACCATGTGCTCGGCCCGTTTCACCCAGATCACCTGGCGGTCCCCGAACATCGGGTAGCTGCGAGCCTGCTGGAGGATGCGGTCGCAACCTGCTTGCTCGCCGTCGAATACGTGGGAATTGAAGGCCGAGCCCGACGCGCCCAGGAGCTTGTTCACGAGGTAGTCGACGATGCTCGCGGCGCGGTGCGTGTCCTCGCCGGCGAGCAGGTAGACGGGCCGATAGCTACCCGCCGCCAATTCGCGGCGCAAGGTGGCGAAATCGGGACCGTCGCTGCGGGCGCCCCAGTTCGCCATCACCAATCCTCCACGATCAGGCCCAGGACCTCGCGCACGATCTCCGCAGCGGCTTCCCGACGTGCCGTCAGTTCGCTGGTGGCGCCGTCGCCCAGGATGAAGTTGCCGCTGCCGTTGAGGCGCTTGCGGGTGAAGACGTTCTCGCCGCCGTCCATGCGGCGCATGGTCAGCTCGACGGAGATCTGGACCTGGTACTCGTCGACCTGCATGTTGCCGCCGGTGGCCGTGGTGAACGCCTCGCGGAGCTTGTAGCCGACCACGCGACCGGTCAGCTCGGTGCTGGCGGCCTCGGGACCCACCACGCGCAGCGTGTTGTCGTCCTGCAAGGCGGTGATGATGGCCTCGGTCAGCTCGATCTCGATGCTGGGTTCGGCGGTGGCGTTCTCCAGGTAAGGCACGTTGACCAGGCGCAGCGAATCGTCGACGCGCCCGCTGCTCGTGGAATAGACGCCGCAGCCGCCGCTCACGACCGTCAAGGCCACCAGCACGACCGGGATCAAGGCACCGAAACGCTGTTCTTCAACGCGATGCAGGTTCACGCACTTCCTCGCTGATCTTGTACATCTTCAATCTGTATCGCAACTTATCGCGATTCATGCCCAGGAGCTCCGCGGCGCGCGTCTGGTTGCCGCCGGCCAGGGCCAGCGCCTGCCGCACGCACCGCTCCTCGGCCCGCGCCAGCGTCTCCTCCAGGTGCAGCCCTTCCGCGGGCCAGGGGCCGCCCAGCAGGGCGGTGAGCTCCTCACCCGGCGGCGCGGCGACCGACTTCGCCTCGGTCAGGTTGAGCTGGGCCGAATCGATGGCCTCCCCCTCCCCCAGCAGCACGGCGCGCTCGATGACGTTGCGCAGTTCGCGGATGTTCCCCGGCCAGTCGTAGGCCAGCAGGGCGCCGACGGCGTCCGGCGCCAAGCCGGTCGGGCGCTTGTGGAACTGCAGCGCGTAGATGCGCAGGAAATGGTCCGCCAGCGGCAGGATATCCTCGGGGCGCTCGCGCAGCGACGGCACCCGCAGGGGGACCACCTTGAGGCGGTAGTACAGGTCCTCCCGGAACGTCCCCTCGCGCACCATGGCCGCCAGGTCGCGATTGGTCGCGGAGATGACGCGCACGTCCACCGTGATGTCCTTGAGCCCACCCACCCGCCGGAAGGTCTGGCGTTCGAGGACGCGCAGCAGCTTCACCTGCAGGGTCGGGGCCATCTCGCCGATCTCGTCCAGGAACACCGTGCCGTGGTGGGCGAGTTCCAGCAGGCCCTGCTTCAGCTGCCCGGCGTCGGTGAAGGCGCCCTGCTCGTGCCCGAACAGCTCGCTCTCGAGCAGCTTCTCAGGCAGGGCGGCGCAGTTGATCTCCAGGAACGCCTTGCCGCTGCGCGGGGAGCTGGCGTGGATGAGGTTGGCCAGCACGTCCTTGCCGACGCCGGACTCGCCCTCGATCAGGATCGAGGTCCGCTCCCCCTGCGCGATCTTGCGGACCGTCGCGTAGATCTCCAGCATCGCGGGGGCCTCGCTCATCACCATCCCCGGCGTCCGGGCGAAGCCCTGCCCCCGGCGCCGCAGGGCGGCGAGTTCGGCGGCGTCCCGCGTCGCCTCGAGACCGCGGCGGATGGCCAGCTGCAGCTGTTCGACCTTGAACGGCTTGCGGATCACGTCGAACGCGCCGGCGCGCATGGCGTCGACCGCCGTCTCGAGGTCGATGTGCGCGCTCATGATGATCACGCACATCCGCGGGAACAGGGCGTGGATCTCCCGCAGGACCTCCAGGCCGTGGCGGTCGGGCAGGATCATGTCGAGCAGGACCAGGTCGGGGATCAGCTCGCGGACGGCCGACAGGGCCGTCTCGCCGTCGGCGGCCGTGCTGACGGTGTGGCCCTCGCTCGCGAGGGTCTGCCGCAGGAACTGCAGGATGGAGGCCTGGTCGTCGACCACGAGCAGCTGGGCGGACATCTCACCTCCGGCGGAATGCGGCGGGTCACGGCGCGATTATCGAGGGGCGGGGCGCTCCTGGCAAGACCGAGTTGGCGGCACGGGGACGCGGGGAATCGTTCAGTGGGCGCCTTCGCCCTCCAGCAGGACCCGGAAGGTCAGGGCCAGGATCCGCAGGTCGGTCCGCAGGCTGAGGCTGCCGATGTACTGGCGGTCGAGGGCGACCTTGCGGCGGACCGAGTCGACGTCGGTGTCGTAGCCGTTGATCACCTGGGCGAGGCCGGTGATGCCGGGCAGCACGATCAGGCGGTCGTGGTAGCAGGGCACGTCGTTCTCGAGCTGGCGGATGAAGCAGAGCCGCTCGGGGCGCGGCCCGATGACGCTCATCTCGCCGCGCAGGACGTTCACGAACTGCGGGAACTCGTCCAGCCGGGTCTTGCGCAGGACGCGGCCGACGCGGGTCACCCGGTCGTCGTGCTTCGCGGCCCACTGCGGCCCGTGCGCCTCGGCGTCCTGGCGCATGGTGCGCAGCTTGAAGATCCGGAAGGGACGGCCGGGATAGACGACGCGCCGGCGCTCGGGGTAGGACGGGCAGGGCGAGCGGCGCTGGCGGCGGTCGATGCCGATGCGGGATTGCAGGAAGAAGACCGGGCCGCGCGAGTCGAGCTTGATCGCCAGCGCGATCAGGGGCAGGAACGCCCCGAAAACCGCCAGCGACACGATCGCGATCACGACGTCGAACCCGCGCTTGATCCCCCGCGCGTAGGCGACCGCCCGCTCGGTGACGAGCCGGTCATCGTGACCGGACGGCGGCTCGAGCAGGCCGTCGCCGACCAGGGAGGTCCGCAGCGGTCGGCGGTCGTGCCGTGCCTCGGCCAGGAACGGATCGTTCTCGACTCTCACAGGAAAGAGCCTCGCTTCCCCAATAGTGACTCGCCGAACGGACCCGCGACGTCACATTTCCCTCGGGCGAGGATGCAACGATCATACAGGAAATGGCGCCGACTTTCAAGATTATCGGCTCAGGAGCGTACTTCTTGAGGAGGGAACAGCCGGAAAGCGGAAGCCCGCATCCCGTTCCCGGGCGCGGGCTTCCGCTCGGCGTTCAGTTGAGCCGGTTCACGGCGATCGAAACGGCGGCCGCCGTCGAGATCGTGCCCAGGATGATGGGGTAGATGGTCCGGAAGAACCCCGGCGAGCGCTGGGGTACCTGGACCGTGTCCCCGGGGTGGACCAGCGGGTTGCCCGCCAGATCGCCCCGCTGCAGGAAGGCGCCGAGGTCCACCGGCTGCGAGGTGTGGCGGCCCTGCCGGTCGGCGTGGACCCACCAGACCTGCTCGAGGTCGCCGGTTTCGACCGGCGCGCCGGCGAGCATCAGCACGCTCATCAGCCGCGTCGGCTCGTTGATGAGGTAGGTCCCGGGCGCGGCCACGCCGCCGAAGACCTGGACCCCCTGCGCCGGCGCCACCTGCGCCGCCGCGTTCCCGGGCACGATGACGGTGTCCCCGGCCCGCAGCGTGACCGGGGCCGAAGGGCCGCTGCCGTTGAGGATGCCGCTGATATCGTGGACCTCGGCCGTGGTCTCGCCGGTCCCCTCGGCCACCACGCGCACCTGCGTGAGGTTGGCGTCGGGCGCGGGGCCGCCCGCGGCGCGCAGCGCGTCCCAGAGCGACGGCACCGTCTCGAACGTGTAGCTGCCGGGGTTCGCGACGGCGCCCAGGACGTAGACGCGCAGGGCATTGTACTGCATCACGGTCAACGAGACGTCCGAGATCTCGCGGTTGAAGAGGCGCAGCTTCTCCAGCACGAGCTGCTCGGCCTCGCGCAGGGTCAGCCCCGCCACCGTCACCTCGCCGACCAGGGGCGCCACCGCGGTGCCGTCGGGCCGCACGGTGAGGCTGCGGTCGAGCGTCGGCTGCTGCAGGACATTCAGCTGCACCACGTCCCCGCTGCCGAGGCGGTAGGCCGCGGGCGGCTGGGCCGGGATGGCCGTCGTCTGCGCCGGGGCCGCGGTCGCGGCGGCGACGAACAGGACGGCGAGCAGGCAGACGGTGCGACGGTTCATGGGGCTCCTCCCGTTCCGGCGGTGCCGGACGGCTCAGGCCAGCTGCTCCCGGTACCAGGCGACGGTGCGCGCCAGGCCGGTGGCGAAATCGATCTGCGGCACGTAGCCGATCACCTCGCGCGCCAGCGAGATGTCGGCCTGGGAGTGCGGCACGTCGCCCGCGCGCGCGGGGCCGTGGACGGCCGGCAGGTCCGAGCCGGCGTGGCGCTGGATCAGCGCGTACAGCTCGTTGAGCGAGAAGCGGTCCCCGCAGGCCACGTTCACGGTGCGGCCGCCGGGGTCGGGCGCGTCGGCCGCGCAGAGGTTCGCGTGCACCACGTTGTCGATGTACGTGAAGTCGCGCGAGAAGGTGCCGTCGCCGTTGATGACGGGCGCCTCCCCCGCCAGCAGGCGGGTGATGAAGATGGGCACGACGGCCGCGTACTGGCTCTGCGGGTCCTGCCGCGGTCCGAACACGTTGAAGTAGCGCAGGCCGACGCAGCTCAGGCCGTACAGCTTCGCGAACACCGAGAGGTACAGCTCGCCCACGTACTTCTGGACGGCGTACGGGGACATCGGATCGTAGGGCATGTCCTCGCGCTTGGGCAGGCTGGGCGAATCGCCGTAGGCGGAGCTGCTGGCCGCGTAGACCAGGCGCTTGACACCGGCGTCGCGCGCGGCGACCAGCATGTTCAGCGTGCCGTCGACGTTGTGCAGGTGAGACGTGACCGGATCGTCGACGCTCCGGGGCACCGAGGCCAGCGCGGCCTCGTGGAAGACGACGTCGACGCCCTGGCAGCAGCGCCGGGCGGTCTCGGGATCGGTGATCGACCCCTCCACGAACGTGATCGCGTCGCGGACGGCCGCCAGGTTGGCGAGCTTGCCGGTGGACAGGTTGTCCAGGACCGTGACCTTGTCGCCGCGCGCCACCAGGGCGGCCGCGAGGTGCGAGCCGATGAAACCGGCGCCGCCGGTCACCAGGCATGTCTTCATGTTCCCTCCGTGTTCCCGTCTAGAGCTTGAACAGGTGTTCGCTCCGGTGCCCCTTCAGGGCGTTGCGCGTGTCGATGACCGGCTTGCCGGTCTCCAGCAGCAGCGCATGGTCGACGGCCCGGTGCGGGGTGACGATCACCGCCGCATCGAACGCCTTCAGCGCCTTCAGGTTCCAGTCCGTCAGGCGGGTCAGGGCCTCGAACCCGTGCAGCGCCGGCACGTGCGGGTCGTACCAGGAGACCAGGGCGCCGCGCTTGTGCAGGAGTTCCATGATATCCAAGGCCGGGGATTCCCGCACGTCGTCGATGTCCGGCTTGTAGGCCACGCCGACGCAGAGCAGGCGGCTCCCCTTCACCGAGCGCTCCACGCTGTTGAGCGCGGTGGCCACCAGGCCGGCCACGTGCCGCGGCATCCCGCCGTTGACCTGGCCGGCCAGCTCGATGAAGCGGGCCTCCATGCCGAACTGGCGGGCCTTCCACGAGAAGTAGAAGGGGTCGATGGGGATGCAGTGGCCGCCCAGACCCGGGCCGGGATAGAACGGCATGAAGCCGAAGGGCTTCGTGGACGCGGCGTCGATGACTTCCCAGACGTCGATGCCCATCGAGTCGCACATCAGGGCGATCTCGTTGACCATGCCGATGTTCACGCTGCGGAACGTGTTCTCGAGCAGCTTGACCGTCTCGGCGACGCGGGCGTTGCTGACCGGGACGACCCGGTCCATGACCTGGCCGTAGAGGGCCGCGGCCGCCGCGGTGCAGGCCGGCGTCACGCCGCCGACGACCTTCGGGATGTTGCGGGTCTGGTAGACCGGGTTGCCCGGGTCGACGCGCTCCGGCGAGAACGCGAGGTGGAAGTCCTTGCCGACCACCAGGCCGCCCTCGTGCAGCCGCGGCAGGATGACTTCCTCGCAGGTGCCCGGGTAGGTGGTGCTCTCCAGGATGACCAGCATCCCGGGATGCAGGCGCGGCGCGATGACGTCGACGGCCGACTGGATGAAGCTCATGTCCGGGTCGTGGGTCTTGCTCAGCGGCGTCGGCACGCAGATGTTCACGCTGTCGCACTGGGACAGCACGTCCGGCGCGGTCGTCGCCTTCAGCAGGCCGGCGTCGACGGCGGCCTTCACGTCGGCGGCGGGCACGTCGATGATGTAGCTGTCACCCCGGTTCAGGGCCGCGACCTTGCCCTCGTCCAGTTCGATGCCCGTGACCTTGAAGCCCGCCTTGCAGTACTCGATCGCCAGGGGCAGGCCCACGTAGCCCAGCCCGATGACCGCGAGGTGCGCGGTGCGCTGCTCGAATTTCTCCTGGATCATCTTCCCCATCCTCTTCTTTTCCGGCGTCAGCCGGTTGCGGACGGCGTCCGCGTCAGGCGAACCGATGTGGCCGGACCGTTGAAAGCAAGGAGAGTGCCACCACGAACCGGGGATCAGTTCGGATCCCAGCCGGTCCGCGCCCGGGCGCGCCAGAGGCGCCACTCCCTGAGTAACTCTTTTATTTCTATCATGTTAAGAACGATGCGCCGAACCGTCAAGGCCAGCGTGACCAGCACCAGTCCCAGCAGCAGGATCTCACCCCAGACGCCGGCCTTGGCGCGGTGGTGATCGAACAGCCGGTGCGCGGACAGGCCGAAACTGACCAGCAGCCCCGCCAGGATGGCCGCCAGGGCGACCTTGATGCTGCGCTGGATGAGTTCGTCACGACAGCGCAATGACTGGCGCAAGGGGAAGGCGTCGGACTCCTCTGCGAATCGTGATCGGTAGGGGCGGCCGTCGTCGCTCACGCTGTCCTCCTGCGCGGAACGTCCTCCTGCGTGAATCCTTCACGCTGTCGACCGACTGCGGCCATAGAAGAAGGGTCTCCGGTCCGTCCAGAAACCCCTAGTCGTCGTTCGAGTTCTGGTACGCCCGGCGGGATTCGAACCCACGACCTCTTGCTCCGGAGGCAAGCGCTCTATCCAGCTGAGCTACGGGCGCACGATGAGCGGCAGCTAGTATCGCCGCTGGGAGTGCGGGGGTCAACCGGCATTTGCCCGGCCGCTGCGGGCAGCGACGGGGATCTCGCGCCCGGCATCGCGCAGCAGATCGCGGGCGTAGGACCGCTGGGTCTCGGCGCCGCCCTCGACCCCGGCGCCGCCGAGCAGCCGCGCGATCTCGTCCACGCGGCGGACCGGATCCAGCACCGCGACGTCCAGCAGCGTGCGCCCGCCGACCCGGCTCTTCTTCGCCAGCCAGTGCAGGGAACCGTGGACCGCCATCGTCGGCAGGTGGGTGATGCAGAGCACCTGGGCGCCGGCCGACAACCGCCGCAGCAGACCCGCCACCGGCAGGGCGTTGTCCATGCCCAGGCCGGCGTCGATCTCGTCGAACAGCAGCAGCGGCGGCTCCTCGTCCCGGCGGCGCAGGACGGTCAGGCCGAGGTGGAGGCGCGACTTCTCCCCTCCCGAGGCGATCGCCGCCGCCGGCGCCGCCTTCTCGCCGAGGTTGGTGCGGATGAACAGCTCCACGTCGTCGGCGCCGTCGGCCTGCACGCGGCAAGAGGTGCCATCTACAGGCAGGGCGCCCGTGGGATCGAGGCGGGGCGTCACCCGGAATTCGAGCGCCAGGTCGGGCAGGGCCAGCGGCCGGATCAGGTCCTGCGCCGCGCGGGCCAGCCCGGGCGCGGCGTCGCGGCGCAGCCGGCGCAGGTCGGAGCAGGCCTGCGCCAGCACCCGTCCGGACTCCTGCAGGGCGGCTTCCAGATCGGCCAGATCGTCGTCGGCGGCTTCCTGGCGGGCCACGCGGTCGTGCAGGCGCACCAGCAGGTCGTCCAGT
>JAURXS010000239.1 GCA_030654305.1 bacterium
CTCGAAGCGCAGGGCCAGTTCGCAGGTCAGCGGGCCCGCGCCGCAGATCAGGTGGCGGAAGCCGGACAGGTCAAGGCCGCCGGTCGCGACGGTCCCCTTGTCCGCGCCCTGCAGCAGGAAGGCCAGCAGCGTAGGCACGACGCTGACGACCTGCACGCGTTCGCGCGCCAGCAGCGGGAAGAACGACCCCGTGCGGAATTTGCGGCAGAGCACGACCGCGCCGCCGCTGGTCAGCGGCGTCACCAGGGTCACGACGATGCCGTTGACGTGGTGGATGGGCAGCACGCACATCAGGCGCTCGTCCGGTCCCACGTCGTGCCAGGCGGCGATCTGCCGCGCGTCGACCAGCAGGTTGCCGTGGGTCAGCACCACGCCCTTCGGTTGGCCGGTCGTGCCGCTGGTGTAGACGATCAGGGCCTCGTCGTCCACGACCGGGGCCGCGGTGGCGACGGCCGGGGCGAGCGGGGCGTCGTCGACGTGCGCGTAGCCGCGTCGGCGGTCGCCGGCGAGGACCACGTCGCGCAGGTCCGGCAGGCCGGCGCGCAGCGGTTCGACGCGGTCCAGGTACTCGGCGCGCGTGAACAGCAGCTTGGCCCGCGAGTGCTCCAGCACGTAGGCGATCCGCCCGGCGTCCTCCCCCGCGTTCAGCGGCACGACGCAGGCGCCGACCGCCCAGGCGGCGAAGTACTGCAGGACGGTGTCGGGGTGGTTGTGGGCCAGGGTCGCCACGCGATCGCCGCGGCCCACGCCCAGCGCGCCGAGCAGCGACGCCAGCGCCGCGACCCGCGAGCCGGCCTCGCCCCAGCTCAGGACGGAGCGGTCATCGTCCTCGTCGACGTAGACCAGCCAGTCGCGTCCGGGATGCGCCGCGGAGCGCCGCGCGAACAGGGACGCCACGGTGCCCCCGTCCGGTGCCGCGGCGTCACGGGATGTCGGTCGCCGTGCGGCGGCGATGAGTTCGGACAGCGACGGATCGTTCAGCATCGGCATCCCCGCGCCATGGAAGTCAGC
>JAURXS010000240.1 GCA_030654305.1 bacterium
GAGCCAGTAGTAGTCGTCGACGCGCTCGCCGCCGAACTCGCGGAAGACATGGGGTTCGACCCGCGCGACGGGGGGCGCGGGAGCGGTGACGGGATCCGCGGCGGCGGCGAGGCCGGCGGCGCCGCAGCACGCAACGATGAACAGGGTCCGCAGCAGGGGGGTGCGCATGGGAGCCGCCTCTCGCAGGAGTGGAATGGGCCGGTCCGGGCCGGCATCGCCGCCGACCGCGTGGTTACGCAACCGCGCCTCGACAGTTGCGCGGCCGCCGCCTACACTGGCGCCGAACACCAGCCGAGGCGGCGCCATGTCCCGCAACGCCATCCTGACCGGTCTCGACGTCCTGGTCGAGCGCGACTTCGCGCCGCTGCGCGGGCGGCGCGTCGGCCTGCTCTGCCACCCCGCCTCGGTGGACGGCCGCCTGCGCCACGCCGCGCCCCTGCTGCGCGCGGCCGTCGGCGCGGACCTGCGCTGCCTGCTCGGCCCCCAGCACGGCCTGCGCGGCGAGACCCAGGACAACATGGTCGAGTGGCGGGGTTTCGCCGATCCGGCGACCGGCCTGCCGGCCCACTCCCTCTACGGCGAGCACCGCAAGCCCACCGCGGCGATGCTCGCGGACGTCGACCTGCTGGTGATCGACCTGCAGGACGTGGGCGCGCGCTACTATACCTTCATCTGGACCATGCTGCTGTGCCTCGAGGCGTGCGCCGAGCAGGGCCGGTCGGTCCTGGTGCTGGACCGCCCGAATCCCCTGGGGAACGCCCGCGAGGGCAACGTGCTGGACCCGGACTACCGCTCCTTCGTCGGCCTCGAGCCGCTGCCCATGCGCCACGGCCTGACGGTCGGCGAGCTGGCCCGGCTCTTCCGCCGACGCCGCGGCCTGGACGTCGACCTCGAGGTGGTCGGCTGCCGCGGCCTGGACCCCGCCGCCTGGTTCGACGAGACCGGCCTGCCCTGGGTCCTGCCGTCCCCGAACATGCCCACGCTGGACACCGCCGCCGTCTACCCCGGCATGTGCCTGCTCGAGGGCACCCTGATGTCCGAGGGCCGGGGCACGACGCGTCCCTTCGAGATCTTCGGCGCGCCCTGGCTCGCGCCCGAGCGGCTCGCCGACCGGCTGGACGCCTACGACCTGCCGGGCCTGCGGCTGCGCCCCCTGCACTTCGAACCCACCTTCCAGAAGCACCAGGGCCGTCTGTGCGGCGGCCTGCAGCTGCACGTGACCGACCGCCGCGAATTCCGCCCCGTCCTGACGGCGGTCGCCGTCCTCTGCGCGGCGCGCGCGCTGTGGCCGGACGAGTTCCGCTGGAAGGAGCCGCCCTACGAGTACGAGACGGTGAAGCCGCCCATCGACATCCTGGCCGGCGGTCGCGGGCTGCGCGAGGGCGTCGATGCCGGCGCCGACCCGCGCGAGCTCGTCGCCGGCTGGAGCGGGGAGCTGCGGCGCTTCGAGGACGAGCTGCGGGAGCTGCGCGACGATGACTGAGCCCGCACCCCGCGTCCGCTGCGCCATGATCCTGGCCGCGGGGCTCGGCACGCGCCTGCGCCCCCTGACCGACACGACCCCCAAGCCCCTGGTGCAGCTCGGCGGCCGCACCCTGCTGGCGCGGATCGCGGCGCGGCTGCACGGCGCCGGCGCGCGGCGCCTCGCCGTGAACGCCCACCACCTGCCGCAGCGGATCGCGGACGCGTCGCGGGCCCTGGACGGGTTCGACGAGATCCGCGTCTTCACCGAGCCGGACATCCTGGGCACCGCCGGCGGGATCGCGAACGCGCGGGCGTTCTTCCGCGGCGAGCCGCACATCCTGCTGCACAACGGCGACATCGACATCGCCGGGGATGCCGGCACCGACCTCGGCGCCCTCGTCGCGGACCACCTCGCCACGGGCGCGGCTGCGACCCTGCTGCTCGCCGACTGGTCGCCCGTCAACTCCGTGCTGCTGGGCGGCGACGGGATCGTGCGCGACATCGGCGGCCGCGCCGGCGCCGCCGCGCGCGACGGCGACCGTTCCCTGACCTACACCGGCGTCGCGGTGCTGGCGGCGCGCTTCCTCGACGACCTGCCCGACGGCCCCGGCGCGCTCGCCGACGCGCTGCTGTCGCGGATCGGGCGCGAACCCTCAGCGGTGCGCGGCGTCGCGCCGGCCGGCCTGCGCTGGTCCGACCTGGGGACGCCCGGCCGCTACCTCGAGGCGCTGCTCGCCCTGGACGACCCCGCCGACGCCGACGCGGCCGCCGCCGCCGTCGCGGCCCTGCCGGTGGTGCGGGCCGGCGGCTGGGGCGACGCCGACGTCACGCGTCTCGCGCCCGAAGGTTCCGACCGCGGCTTCTGGCGCCTGCGCCGGGACGGCGGCAGCGCCGTGCTCATGAAGGACCGCCCCCGCGATCCCGAGTTCGACCGCGCGGTGTCGGTCGCCGCCTTCCTGCACGCGGAGGATCTCGGAGGCGCGGCCGTGCTCGGCGCCGACCGCGAGGACGGCGCCGCCCTGATGGAGGACCTCGGCGACGATTCGCTGCACCGGCTCGCGCACGCCCCGGGCGCCGACCGCGCGGCCTTGTACGGCCCGGTCGTCGACCTGTTGGCCGACCTGCAGTCGCGGGGCACGGCCCGCAGCGCCGCCTGCCCCGCGGCGCGCGACCGCGTCTTCGGCCGCGAGGACCTGCTGGCCGAGACCGCCTACTTCCGGCGCCGGTTCCTGTTCGAGGACCGCGGCGTGCCCGAGAGGGACCTGGCCGGACTCGACGACGAGTTCGCCGCGCTGGCCGACGCCGTGGCGGCGCAGCCGCGCGCGCTGATGCACCGCGACTTCCAGTCGCGCAACCTCCTGGTGCGCGACGGCCGCGTCCGGCTGGTCGACGTGCAGGGGATGAGGCTCGGGCCCTGCGCCTACGACCTGATGTCCCTGCTGCGCGACGCTTACGTCGACCTCGGCGACGACCTGCGTGGCGAACTCCTGGACCGCTTCCGGCGAGCGAGCGCCGCCGCCGGCGGTCCAGCCCCGCGCGCCGAATCGGACCTGCTCCGTGCGGCGACCCTGGCCGGGCTGCAGCGCGTCATGCAGGCCCTGGGCGCCTTCGCGTTCCTGTCGAACGTCAAGGGCAAGCGAGCCTTCCGCGATCACATCCCATTGGCATGGAATCACTT
>JAURXS010000241.1 GCA_030654305.1 bacterium
CCGCACCTGGCCGGCTCGCTGGCCCGCGCCGGCGTGGAGTTCGCCCTGCTCGACGACTACCACTTCGTGCAGGCGGGCGTGCCGCCCGAGCGCCTGACCCACGGTCCCCTGCTGACCGACGACCTCGGCCACGAGGTCGCCCTGCTGCCCATCAGCGAGCAGCTGCGCTACCTGATCCCGTTCCGCGATCCGGCCGAGACCGTGGCCGCCTGCCGCGCCCTGCACGAGCGCGACCCCGAGGGCGTGCTGGTCATGATCGACGACGGCGAGAAGTTCGGCGCCTGGCCGGGCACCCACGACCTCGTCTACGGCCGCGGCTGGCTGGACCGCTTCTGCGCGGCCCTGGTCGCCGAGTCGGACTGGCTCGAACTGGCGCACCCGTCCGATGTGCTGCGGGCCCGCCCGCCGCGCGAGCGCGTCTACCTGCCGCCCGGCAGCTACTTCGAGATGTCGGAGTGGTCGCTGCCGATGCCCGCGGCCGAGATCTTCGCCGACGCGGTGCACGCGTACCGCGACCAGGGGCGCTGGGAGGAGATGCGCCCGTTCTTCCGGGGCGGCTTCTGGCGGCAGTTCTTCCAGAAGTACGAGGAGAGCCTGCTGATGCAGCGGCGCTCCCTGCTGCTGCACGAGGAGATCGCCGCCGCCGAGGCCACCGGGGCCGACGAGCAGCGCGTCGACGAGGCCCGCGACCACCTCTGGCGGGCCCAGTGCAACTGCGCCTACTGGCACGGCGTCTTCGGCGGCCTCTACCTGCCGCACCTGCGCCACGCCATCTACCGCCACCTGATCCTGGGCACCGAGATCATCCAGACCGTGGCGCCGCCGCCGCGGGCCCAGATGGTGACGCTGGTGGGCCGGGCGGGCACCGACGTGCGGCTGGGCAACGACGCGCTCGAGCTGTACCTCTCGCCGGACCGCGGCGGCGCCCTGGTCGGGCTCGAGGACCGCCGCGAGGACTGGAACCTCCAGAACACCCTGCGCCGCCGGCGCGAGGCCTACCACACGAAGATCGAGCGGGCGCCCGTGACCGGCGAGGGGGGCGGCGATGCGGCCGGCGAGGGCCAGGGCGTCTCGATCCACGACCTCGTGACGCGCGTCACCCCGGAGATCAAGCGCGCGTTGGCCGTGGATCCCCAGCCGCGCTACTCGCTGCTCGAGCGCTTCCTGCACCTGGATGCGGGCTTCCCCGACGTGCTGCCGGACATGGGCGGCCAGGACGGCGGCGATTTCGCCGCCGCGCCGGCGGCGATGACGTCGCCGCGCTTCGGGCAGACGGGCAGCCTCGAGGACGACCGCTTCCAGACCCGCCGCGACGGCCGCTACCGCGACCGCGACGGCCGCTCCTTCCCGCTGCAGGTGGAGAAGACGGTGGCCCTGCACCGCAACGGCGCGGCCTTCGACGTCGCCTGGACGGTGCGCAACACGGGCCGGGAACCCGTGCGTTGCCGGTTCGCGCCGGAATGGAACCTGGCCCTGTACGACGGCGGCGCCTACGCCCCGGAGGGCGGCGAGCCGGCGGTGCCGCTGGACTCGGTCCGCCTCGACCGCCGCCGCGAGCTGGTCGTGCTGGTGCCCCTGCACCGCGCCGCGCTGCGCTGGGAGCTGGGCAACGAGGCGGAGGTGTGGGTCCACGCCGTGCGCACGGCGACGCAGGCCGAGGACGGTTTCCGGCTGACCTACCAGGGGCACCTGCTGCTCTTCGTCTGGGACCTCGACCTCGAGCCCGGCGTCGCCCAGACCTTCCGGCAGTCGTTCGCGGTCGAGCACGGGGTCGCCGCCAACCGGGAGGTCTGAGATGAGGATCCTGATGGTCGCCGCCGAGTACGCGCCGCTGGCCAAGGCCGGCGGTCTCGGCGACATGGTGGCGGCGCTCGCCGGCGCCCTGGCCGCGCGCGGCCACGAGGTGAAGGTCGTGCTGCCCCTCTACGGCGACGTCGACCGGGAGCGGCACGGGCTGGCCCCCTGCCCGCAGCTGCCGCCCTTCGCGGTGCGACGCGGCGACGCGGTGCGCCGCTGCCGGTTCTGGCGGGCGACGGCCGCGGCGGGTCCCGACGTGCTGCTGCTGGAGAACGAGGGGCTGTTCGGCCGCGCCGGCGTCTACGGCTACGCGGAGGCGGGCGAGTTCGCGGACACGCTGCCGCGCCTGGCCCTGCTGGCGCAGGGGGCGCTGGCGGCGACGGTGATGCTGGACTGGGCGCCCGACGTGGTCCACGTCCACGACGCGGCGGCCGCCCTGGCGGCCGTGGACCTGGCCTGCTGGACGCGGGCCGGCACGCCGCTGGCCGCGACCCGCACGCTGCTGACGATCCACAACCTCGCCCACCAGTCGCTCCACCCGCGCTGGGAGTTCCCGGGCCTCGACCTGCCGACGCGCCTGGCCTGGCACCCCGGCGAGATGGAATTCCACGGCGGCCTGAACCTGATGAAGGCCGGCATCCTGCTGTCCGACCGGGTCAACACGGTCAGCCCGACCTACGCGAGCGAAGTGACCCTCGACGAGGACCTCGGCTGCGGGCTGGCCGGCGTGCTGCGCGACCGGGGCGAGGCCTTCTCGGGGATCCTCAACGGCATGGACCGCACGGCGTGGGACCCGGCCACCGACCGCTGCCTGCCCGCCAACTACTCGGCGCGGGCGCCGGCCGGCAAGTCCGCCTGCCGCACCGCCCTGCTGCGCGAGCTCGGGCTCGAGGACGGCGGCCCGGTGCTCGTCTCGGTCGGGCGCCTGGCGCACCAGAAGGGGATCGACCTGCTGCTGCCGCTGGTCGACGGGCTCGTGGACGACGGCTGGCGGCAGGCCGTGCTCGGCACCGGCGAGCCGGCCCTGGAGCAGGCCCTGCGCGGGGCCGCGGCGGCCCGGCCGGGGCGGGTGGCCTTCGCCCCCCGCTTCGACGAGGCCCTCTCGCGCCGCTTCTACGCCGGCGCCGACGCGTTCGTGATGCCGTCGCGCTTCGAACCCTGCGGCCTGGCCCAGCTGTACGCCCTGCGCTACGGCACGCCGCCGGTGGTGCGGCGCACCGGCGGGCTGGCCGACACCGTGGCCGACGCCTCCGGGCCCGCCGGCGTCGGCTTCGTCTTCGACGAGGCGACGCCGGCGGCGCTCGGCACCGCGCTCGCCCGCGCGATCGAGGCTTGGCGCGAGCCGGACCGATGGAGTAGTCTCGTGCGGCGGGGCATGGCCGCGGATTACGGATGGAACGCGCCGGCGGCCGCCTACGAGGATCTCTACCGCAGCCTGGAGGGAACATGAGCGTCGGCAGCAAGTCGGATGCGCCCGTCAAGATCCTCGACCTGCCGCGCCACACCCTGACGATGATCATGGCCGGCGGCCGCGGCGAGCGGCTGCGCCCGCTGACCGACGAGCGCTCCAAGCCCGGCGTGCCGTTCGGCGCCAACTACCGCATCATCGACTTCACGCTCAGCAACATCTGGAACTCGGGCCTGCGCCGCATCTACGTGCTGACGCAGTACAAGTCCTACTCGCTGGACAAGCACCTGCTGAAGGGCTGGCAGATCTTCAACCACGAGGCCGGCGAGTTCCTCTACGGCATCCCGCCCCAGCACCGCGTCGGCGAGATGTGGTACCGCGGCACCGCCGACGCCATCTACCAGAACATCTACCTCATCGACCGCGAGCAGCCCGACTTCGTGCTGATCCTCTCGGGCGACCACATCTACCGCATGGACTACTCCACGCTGATGGTCCTGCATTCCCGCCGCAAGGCGCGCCTGACCCTGGCCGCGGTCGTGGTGCCGCGCAGCGAGGCCCACGAGTTCGGCATCCTGGAGGTCGACGAGAAGGGCTGGGTGATCGGGTTCCAGGAGAAGCCGTCGGACCCCAAGACGATCCCGGGCAAGCCCGACTGGTGCCTGGTCAACATGGGGGTCTACGTCTTCAACCGCGAGGACCTCGTCAGCGAGCTGCTCAAGGACGCGGGCGATCCCAGATCGGCCCACGACTTCGGCAAGAACGTCATCCCGGCCATGGTGCGCGAGGGCGGCGTGCTGGCCTACCCCTTCCTCGACCACGAGACCGACCAGCCCCGCTACTGGCGCGACATCGGCACGCTCGACACCTACTACGCCGCCTCGATGGACCTCATCCGCCCGGTGCCGCCGTTCAGCCTCTACGACCGCGAGTGGCCCATCCGCACCTGGATGGCGCCGGCGCCGCCCGCCAAGACGGTCCACAACCACTTCGACGGCACCAGCCCGCTCGGCCAGCTCATCGGCTCGATCGTCGGCGGCGGCACCATCATCTCCGGCGGCACCGCCGAGCGCTCGATCCTGGGCCGCAACGTCTACCTCGACGCCGGCTGCCACGTGGTGGATTCGGTGATCATGGACAACGCGCGCATCGGCAAGCGCGCGGCGGTCCACCGCGCCATCGTCGACAAGGGCGCCGAGATCCCCGACGGCATGCACATCGGCTGGGACCGCGAGGCCGACCACCGGCTGTTCAAGGTGACCGAGGCCGGCGTGGTCGTGGTGCCGAAGGACTGGCGGGCCGGGGCCGAAGCCGCGGTCTAATCCCCGGCGTACTGGTCGGGCCGGCGATCCTCCCACAGGTCGTTGCGGGGCGTCAGGCGCGGGTCGGCGTCGGCCAGGTCGAGGCGCGCGACGGCGGCCCCGACCGTGTCGCCGCCGAGCCGGGCCAGGGGCGCGCCGCGGGGACCGCAAACCTGGCTGCGGCCGATGAAGTCCAGCCGCCGGCCCTCGATCCGCTCCTCCCGGCCCACCCGGTTCGCCGTCACCGCGAAGCAGCGGTTCTCCAGGCAGCGCGTCACCATGGCGTCGGGGCAGTGGGGCAGCACCAGGTTGCTGGGGTGCGCCAGCAGCTTTGCGCCGCGCCGCGCCAGGGTGCGGGCCGCCTCCGGGAAGATCCAGTCGAAGCAGATCATCATGCCCACCGTCGTGCCGCAGGCCGCGAACACCGGGAAGCCGAGGTCGCCCGGCGCGAAGACGAGCTTCTCGTCCCAGAAGAGGTGGACCTTGCGGTAGAGCGCCGTGGTGCCGTCGGGCCGCACCAGCAGGCTGCTGTTGTAGAGCCGGTCGCCGTCGCGCTCGGCGAAGCCGGCCACCAGGGTGGTGCCGGTCGCGGCGGCCCGCTCCGCCAGGCGGCGCGACGTCGGCCCGTCGGCCGTTTCGGCCAGGTCCCGCAGTTCCCGGCGATCGCGGAACTGGTAGCCGGTGGTGCAGAGTTCGGGCAGGACGGCCAGATCGATCCCGGGCGGCACCAGGTCCAGGGCCGCCTCGAGGTTGCCCGCGGACTCGCCGAACACCGGCGAGGTCTGGATCGCCGCCACGCGCAGTTCGCTCACGTCGTCTCCCTCCGCCGCGGCGCGGGCCGCAGCAGGTCCTCGAGCCGCGTCAGCATGGCGGCCCGGTCGAAGTCGGTCCGGATGCGGGCGGCGGCGGCCGTGCCCAGGCGGTGGCGCAGGTCGGGGTCGCCGAGCAGCCGCAGGATCGCGGCGGCCAGGGCCGCCGGATCGTCCGGGGCCACCAGCAGTCCCGTCTCCCCGTCATGCACCACCTCGGGCAGCGAACTGACGCGCGTCGCGACGACGGGCCGGCCGCAGGCGCCCGCCTCGGCGGCGGCGAGGCCGAAGCCCTCGTAGCGCGAGGGGACAGCCAACAGGGTCAGGCTGCGGTGGAAGGCCGGCATGTCCTCGACCCAGCCCGCCAGTTCGACCGTGGCCGGCTCGGCCAGGGACGCCCGCCATGCTGCCAGCTCCGCGCGCAGCGGTCCCTCGCCCGCAATGCGCAGCAGGGGCGGCGCCCCGCGGGAGGCGGCCAGCACGCGCGGCCAGGCCGCCATCAGCAGGGGCACGCCCTTGCGCTCGTCCAGGGCGCCGGCGAAGCCCACCACGAGTCGGCCCCGCGGTTCCGGCGCGGAGTGGAAGCGGGCGCCGTCGATGCCCTTGTGAAGCAGGTGGACGCGTGCGGGCGGCAACCAGGGCGCGCTGTCCAGGGTCGTGCGCAGGGTCGCGCGCGAATTCACGATCACGCCGCTGGCCACCCGGCCGTAGTACCAGCGGTAATGCGGGCGCCGGCGCAGCGGGTGGTCGCTCTCGCGGCTCTTGAGCACGACCCCGACGCCGGCGAGGCGCGCCGCGGTCCCGGCGGCCTTGAGGTCCTTGAGGCGGTTGCAGAGCACCGCGTCGGTTCCGTGGGCGCGCAGCAGGTGCCACAGGCGCGCCACGGTCCAGGGTGCGCCGTCGCAGCGGATCGGGACGCCCGCCGTCGTGAGCCCGTCGTCGGCGGCACGCCGCAAGAGGGGCGAGCCCGGCTGCCCGACCACCAGGAGGCGGTGCCCGCGATCCCGCAGGCCGCGGGCCACGTCCAGGTCCCAGAGCTCGGCGCCGCCGAGGCTCCGCATGCCGTTGACCAGGGCGAGGGAGATGTGGGGATCGGTCTCGGTCATCGGTCGGGACACTCCGTTCCGGGGTCTGGGCCCGATTCTCCGCGAACGGCGCGGAATGGCAAGCCGTATCGGGAGGGCCGCCGGGCGCGGCCCGGCCTTTCGAGCCCGACCATCCCTGCTATATTGGGGGCTCGCGCGACCGTTCCCCAGCGACCGGAGCCCCGTGTTCGACCGCAAACCCGTCCGCCTCGACCCCCGCACGCCCTGGTTCGCCGGGGTGCGCACGGCCCTGTCGCCCATGGCGGGCGTGACCGACCGGGCGTTCCGGGACATCTGCCGGGAGCACGGCGCGGGGATCGCCTTCTGCGAGTTCACCGCCGCCAAGGGCCTGACCTACGACATCCCCCAGGCCTGGCGGCTGGTGGACACCGAGGGGGAGCGGGGGCTGGTCGGGGTGCAGATCTTCGGCAACGAGCCCGCCGCGATGGCCGGCGCGGCCCGCATGATGGCGGGTCGGCGGCTCGACGTGCTGGACATCAACTTCGGCTGCCCCGCCAAGAAGGTCGTGGCGAAGTGCGGGGGCAGCGCGCTCTTGGCCGACGTGCCGCTGCTGACGGAGATCGCGGCCGCGGTCGTCGCGGCCAGCCCGGCGCCGGTCAGCGCCAAGATCCGCACCGGCTGGGACGAGGCCTCGGTCAACTACCGCGAGGTCGGCCTGGCGTTGCAGGAGGCGGGCTGCGTCTGGGTCACGCTGCACGGCCGCACCCGCGCCCAGAAGTTCACCGGCGAGGCCGACTGGGAGCGCATCGCCGACCTGGTCGACACGCTCGACATCCCGGTGATCGGCAACGGCGACGTCGTGGACGGGGACGGGTACGCCCGCATGGTGCGCGCGACCCGTTGCCACGCGGTCATGGTGGGCCGGGCCGCCACGGGCGACCCCTGGCTCTTCGAGGCGATGGACGCCGCCGAGGGGCTGCGGGCGTACGCGCCGCCGACGCTGGCCGAGATCTTCGCCACCGTCGAGCGGCACATCGCCGACGAGTGCAACCTGAAGGGCGAGCGGATCGGCTCGCAGGTGGTGCGCAAGCACGTGGTGCGCTATTTCCGCGGTTTCCCCGGCGCGGCGGCCATCCGGCGGCGCCTGTTCGCCACCGAGACCGGGGAGCGGATGCTCGCCGTGCTGGCCGAGGTGCGGGGGGAAGCGGACCTGCAGCAGCGGGCGGACCGCGATCCCTAGCGCCGGCCCGCCAAGTGAAGGACCGCCAGGGGACGGGTCTTGCGCCCGCGGCGCCGGTCTGCTAGATTCTCCCCGAGACAGTGACGGCTGTCCTTTTAATGTGGCCCCGCGAGGCCCAAAAGGAGGCGGAACCGGAACCAGGCAGGCACGGGTGCGTTCAGGCCCTGCCTTTTTTTGTGTCCGGCGATGCCCCCGGGAGGCGTGGAGATGTCCTTCGTCGAGAAGACCACCATCATGAACGGCAGCGAGGTCGGCCGGGCGCTGACCCGCATCGCCCACGAGATCATCGAGGCGAACAAGGGGACGGCGGACCTGGTGCTGCTGGGCGTGCAGCGCCGCGGCGTGCCGCTGGCGGCGCTGATCGGCGAGGCGATCCGCAAGGTGGAGGGGGTCGAGGTCCCGCTCGGCGCCATCGACATCACGTTCTACCGGGACGACCTCTCGACGATCGGGCCGGCGCCGCGCATCAACGAGACCACCGTCCCGATGGACGTCACCGACAAGAACGTCATCCTGGTCGACGACGTGCTGTACACCGGCCGCACGGTGCGCGCCGCGCTCGACGTGATCATGGACTGGGGCCGCCCGCGCGCCATCCGACTGGCGGTGCTCATCGACCGCGGGCACCGCGAGCTGCCCATCCGGCCGGACTTCGTGGGCAAGAACGTCCCCACCTCCCAGAAAGAGATCATCAAGGTCAAGGTGAAGGAGTTCGACGACCGCCAGGAGGTCGTCGTCGGGGAGGTGCTGGAGGGATGATCCTGCGCAGCAAGGACCTGATCGGCCTGGAGGACCTGTCTCGCGAGGAGATCCTGACCATCCTCGAGGCCGCCGAGGCCTTCCGGACGATCTTCGACCGGCCGGTCCGCAAGGTGCCGATCATGCGCGGCAGGACGGTCGTCAACTTCTTCGTCGAGCCCAGCACGCGCACCCGCATCAGCTTCGAGCTGGCCGAGAAGAGGCTGTCCGCCGACATCGTCAACTTCGACGCCTCGAACTCCTCGCTCAAGAAGGGCGAGACGCTGCGCGACACCGCCGAGAACATCCAGGCCATGAAGATCGACATGATCGTCGTGCGCCATTCCTCGCCGGGAGCGGCGGCCTACCTGGGCCGCGTGCTGAAGGCGAGCGTCATCAACGCCGGCGACGGCGCCCACGAGCACCCGACCCAGGGACTGCTCGACATCATGACCATGCGCCAGCGGCTGGGGGACCTCGCGGGGCGCAAGGTCACCATCATCGGCGACATCGCGCAGTCGCGCGTGGCGCGCTCGAACATCTACGGGCTGACCAAGCTGGGCGCCGAGGTGACGGTCTGCGGCCCGCCGACGATGGTGCCGGCGGCGATCGCGCGGCTGGGGGCGACCGTCGAGCACGACCTGAAGCGGGCGGTGGCCGACGCGGACGTGCTGAACATCCTGCGCATCCAGCTCGAGCGCCAGAGCCAGATGGTCTTCCCCGGCAACCGGGAGTACCACCTGATGTTCGGCGTCACCGAGGAGGTGCTGCGCCACACCAAGCCGTCGTGCTTCGTCATGCACCCCGGCCCGATGAATCGCGACGTGGAGATCAGCTCCGCGGTCGCCGACGGGCCGCGACAGGTGATCCTCGAACAGGTGACCAACGGCGTGGCCGTGCGCATGGCCGTGATCTACCTGCTGTCCGGCGGCGACCCCCGCCAGCTCGGCGGCGGCGCCCGCACCGGCGTCCGCGAGGAGGAGTGAGCATGGAGTGGAGCTGGAAGCGGATCCCCGCCGAGTACCTGGTCGCGAACGTGCGCCTGTGCCGCGACGGCAAGCTGGCCGACCGCCCCGGGTTCCTGCACGTCCAGAAGGGGCTCGTCGCCGCCCTGGGGCCGGGCGCGCCGTCGCGCGAGGACCTGCCCGTGCTCGACGGCGGCGGCCTGGTCTGCGCGCCCGGTCTGGTCGACGTGCACGTGCACTTCCGCGAGCCCGGCCAGGAGGAGAAGGAGACCATCGCCACCGGCTCGCGCTCCGCGGCGGCCGGCGGCTTCACCGCCGTGGTCACCATGCCCAACACCCGCCCGCCGGTGGACCACGCGCCGATGGTGCGCTACATCCTCGACCGCGCGCAGGAGACCGGGCTCTGCCGCGTGTTCCCGACCGCGGCGATCAGCCGGGGCCAGGAGGGCGAGACGCTGACGGAGTTCGGCGACCTGGTCAAGGCCGGCGCCGTCGGCTTCACCGACGACGGCCGCCCGGTCATGCACGGCAAGCTCATGCAGTTCGCCCTGCAGTACGCGCGGGTGCTGGGCGTGCCGGTGACCTGCCACGCCGAGGACCTGACCCTGGCCGGCAAGGGCGTCATGCACGCCGGCTACTGGTCGACGAAGCTGGGGCTGGCGGGGCTGCCGCGGCTGGCCGAGGACGTGATGGTCTTCCGCGACGTCGAGCTGGCCCGCGCCACCGGCGGGCACCTGCACGTGGCCCACGTCTCGACCAAGGGCACCGTCGAGATCATCCGGCGCGCCCGGGAGCAGGGCGTCCACGTCACCGCCGAGGTGACGCCCCACCACCTGACCCTGGACCACTCCTGCTGCCGGGACTTCTCGCCGCTGTACAAGATGAGCCCGCCCCTGCGGGAGCAGGAAGACATCGAAGCCGTGACCCAGGGGCTCGTCGACGGCGTGCTGGACTGCGTCGCCACCGACCACGCGCCGCACACGGCGATGGAGAAGGAGCTGATGTTCGACCAGGCTCCCTTCGGCGTGGTAGGGCTGGAGACGGCGCTCGCGGTCTGCCATACTCACCTGGTCAGGACCGGCCGGCTGAGTCTGGGCCAGCTGATGGAGAAGATGAGCTCGCGCGCCGCGGAGACCTACGGGCTGCCTTGCGGGCGCCTGGAGGAGGGCGGGGAGGCCGACTTCCTGCTCTTCGACCCGGACGAGGAGTGGACCGTGCAGCCCGAGGCGCTGCGCTCCATGAGCCGCAACACCCCGTACGGCGGGCACAAGCTCGCCGGGCGCGTGAAGGCGACCTTCCTGCGCGGCCGGCCGACCTACCGCGACGGCGAATGAACGAATCACGACCGCAGTCCCGTCACGACCTGGATCCCGTGTCGACCCCTGGGATAGGATGACCGCGATGAGGAACCGGCACCGCAAACTGGTCGCAGCCGCGGTCGCCGCGGCGCTGCTGGCCGTCGGCGCGGGCTGCGCCCGCTTCAACACCTTCTACAACGCCAGCAAGGCCTTCGACACGGCCGAGATGGTGCGCGAGGACCGCCTCAAGCAGGGGCTGGACCCGGCCACGCCCACGCCGCAGCAGGCCCAGGAGTACCAGCGCTGTGTCAAGAAGTGCCAGATCATCCTGGACGAGTACCCGGGCCACGCGCTGACCGACGACGCCCTGTTCCTGATGGCGAAGGCGTACCACCGCCTCGAGTCGCACCGCATGGCCATCACCCAGCTGGACCTGCTCGTCTCGAATTTCCCGGCCACGCCCCACCTGGAGGAGGCCCTGTACCTGCAGGCCGTGAGCCACCTGATGGTGGGCGACGCCGGGGGCAGCGACAACTACCTCTCCCAGCTCGAGCTGGCGTTCCCCGAATCGGAGTTCCAGGCCGAGGCGCTGCGCGTCGGCGGCGAGAACGCCCTGGCGCTGGAGGCCTGGGCGGACGCCCGCGACCGCTTCCGCGACTACCTCGACCGGCACGCCGAGCGGGGCGAAGCGGCGGCCGTCGGCGCCAAGCTGGCCCGCTGCTACTGGGAGCTCGGCGAGTACGAGGAGGCCCGCCGCCGCCTGGAGGCCGTCGCCGCCACCGACGGTGACAAGGGCCAGCTCTTCGAGGTCCGGCTGCTGGAGGCCCGCTGCCTGACGCGGCTCGGACGGCACGACGAGGCGGCGGACCTGGTCGCCGGCTTGAAGGAAGAGGCCGAACTCTACGGCAAGGACGGCGTGACGGCCCTGGCCCAGGCCGAGGTCCTGATGGCCAGGGGGAGGCCCGAGGAGGCGGCCCCGCTGCTGGAGGCCCTGCCCCAGGAGTGGCGCGCCGGCGAGGTGCCGGCGCGGCTCGCCGAGATGCTCGGGAACATCTACCTGTCGCAGTGGAAGATCGAGGAGGCTCGCGCCCAGTTCCGCGACGCCCTGCGCAACACGAACGTCCTGGAGGACGAGGAGCGCTGCCGCCGGCTCGACGCCGAGCTCAACCGCTACCTGGCAGCCGAGCAGCGGCACGGCACTGCCGCCGAAGATCAGAAGCCGGCGCTGCGCCTGATCATGGCCAACGTCCTGCTGTTCGCCCTGGACCGGCCGCGGCTCGCGCTGGACGGCTACCTCGAGGTGGCCGCGGCCGCGCAGCAGGACAGCGCCGCCGCCGTGCGCGGCCTCTTCGGCGCGGCCCTGGTCTACCGCGACCGCCTCGGCCTGCCGGACTCGGCGGCCGTGTTCGACGCGCAGCTGCAGGCTGCCTACCCGCAGTCGCCCCAGGCCTTCGTCGCCCGGGAAGGCGCCGAGGGCGATCTCTACGCCTACCTGACCGAGCTCGACGCCCGTCGGCGCGAGATGGACCTGGCCGCCGGCCCGTCGCCCGATCGCGGTCCCGAAGCCATCGAGGCGGCCGGCCCCGACGGCGAACGGCCTGCGCCGCCGCCGCCGGCGGGCGGGCGCCGGTCGCACTGGCGCGACCGGAAGCTGCAGGGGCGCGGCTGAGGGATGGCCGGGCCTCGGCCCAGGAGAACGCGACGTGAACCTGCCCGCCGCCGCCAGCGCCCCGCCCGCCCGACGCCTGCAAGGGACGATCGTCGCGCAGACCGCCGTCTCGTCGTCCATGCACCGGGTCGAGTTCGACCTGCAGGAGCACGTCCCCTTCCAGCCGGGCCAGTTCTGCATGCTCAACCTCGCGGGTGACCTCTCCCTGGTCTTCGGTCGCCCCTTCTCCATCCTAGCGACGACGGGGAGCCGCCTCGCGCTGCTCTACAAGGTCGTCGGCCGCGGCACCACGCGGCTGCGCGAGGCCGCCGTCGGCGCGCCCGTGACCTGCCTCGCGCCCCTGGGCCGACCGTTCCCCGCCCCCGACCCCCGGCCGCGCCTGCTGCTCGCCGGCGGGGTGGGGCTGCCGCCCCTGCTCGCCTGGGAGGCGCGCTGGGGCCGCTCGCGGGACCTCTGCTGCGTCGGCGGCCGCGACGGCGGCGACCTGCCCTGGGACCTGCTGGGCCCCGCCTGGCGCGCGAGCGTGGACCGGGCCGTCGCGCTCCCGGCCGACCGGCCGGCGTTCGCCGGCAACGTCGTGGAACTGGCGCGCTCGCTGCTGCCGACCGGGGCGCCGCCGCACGTGGTGCTGGCCTGCGGCCCGTCGCCCCTGCTGCGCGCGGCCGCGGCGCTGGCCGCCGAGCGCGGTTGGGACTGC
>JAURXS010000242.1 GCA_030654305.1 bacterium
GCCGGCCTGGTCGAGCCAGGCCAGATCCTTCGGCAGGGCCACGATCTCGACGTGGTGGCCGGGCTTGCGGGCCACGATGTCCAGGCCGGGGTTGGCCCTCAGGGCCGCCTCGACCTGCGGGGCGTCCAAAGAGACGCGCACCAGCGCGTACTTGGGGTTCTCGGCCGAGGCGGCGACCGCCAGGCACAGGACGAACAGCAGGGCCGCCGCGGTCAGGGCGCGGCCGAGGGGATTCGGGCGAATGGACATCGGGGCCTCCAGCCTCGTGAGGGTCGCGGACGCCAAGGATGATTGCGGCGGGTACGAAATCTTAACATGAAATCAGGTCCAGGAACAGCGCCGAGGCCGGCCTGGGCGGGGAAAAGCCCCCGCCGGCCGGCAGGGGCTTTTCCGTAACGCATTGTCTTGCAGCTACTTTTTCTTTCCAGCCGCCGGTTTCTTCGCGGCCGCCTTCTTCACCGCCGGCGTCTTGGACGCCTTCTTCGCCTTGTCCATCTCCGCGCCCATGCGGTCGACTTCCCGGGCGGTCTGGCGCACGGCCTCGACCGAGGCCTTGAACAGCTCCTTCTCGGCCGGGGTCATCTTGACCTCGATGACCTTCTCGATGCCGCCGCGGCCCATGATCGCCGGCACGCCGATGAACAGGCCGTGGACGCCGTACTCGCCCTCGAGCAGGGTCGCCACCGGCAGGATCTTCTTCTTGTCGTGGACCTGGGCCTCCATCATCTCCAGGGTGGCCCAGCAGGGGCTGACGAAGGCCGAGCCGGAGCCCAGCAGGCTGACGACCTCGCCGCCGGCCTTGCGCACGCGGTCCTCGATCTCATCGAGCCGCTTGCTGCTGATGAACTGCTCGACCGGCATGCCCGCGATGCGGGTGCAGCTGCGGATCGGCACCATCGTGTCGCCGTGGCCACCCAGGACCATCGCCTCGACGTTCTCCACCGACACGCCCGCCTCCTGGGCGATGAACAGGCGGTAGCGCGCGGTGTCCAGCACGCCGGCCATGCCCGAGATGCGGTGCTTGGGCTTCTTCAGCTTCTGGTGCAGGCGGTAGACGATGGCGTCCAGGGGGTTGGCGATGTTCACCAGGCAGGCGTCGGGGCAGTACATGTTGATGCCGTCGGCGACCGCGTCGGCGATCTGCAGGTTCGTGGCCAGCAGCTCCTCGCGCGACGGGAAGGTGCCGTCGGGGCGCATGGCGCGCGGCACGCCGGCGGTGTTGATGACGCACTCGCAGCCCTCCAGCGCGCTGAAGTCGCGCGAGGCGACGAAGTTGACGTCGGCGTTGATGATGGGCGTGCCCTCGGCCACGTCCAGGGCCTTGCCGGCCGCGACCGCCGGGGGCTTGATGTCCACGATGCCGATCGTGCGCGCCAGCTTGCGGGCGGCGATCTCCAACAGCAGGATGCCGCCGATGTTGCCGGCGCCGACGATGCCCAGTTTCCTCTTGATGGCCATGCTCGTTCTCCTCGGGGTCTGACGACGGTTGGGTCCGTAGTGCGCGAATCTACACGGGTCGAGAACCCGCTTTCAACGTGAAAATCTCACAGCACGGTGCTGGCCGCGTGACGGCGGACGGGCTACCATGGTCGGCATGAACCGCTGGGATGACAAATACGCTCCCGCCCGCTACTTCTACGGCACCGAGCCCAACGAGCTGGTGCGGGCCGCGATCGCCGGCCTGCCGACCGGCCGGGCCCTGTTCCTGGCCGAGGGGGAGGGGCGCAACGCCGTCCACGCCGCCTCCCTGGGGCACGAGGTCGTCGCGGTGGACTCGTCCGCCGAGGGCCGCCGCAAGGCGTTGGCCCTGGCCGCCGAGCGCGGCGTGACCCTGACCTACCTCCTGGGCGACGTCGGGTCGACGGCCTGGGACGACGCGCCCTACGACCTGGCCGTGCT
Source organism: bacterium (assembly GCA_030654305.1). Lineage (NCBI taxonomy): Bacteria > bacterium. Next base: position 1,900 of record JAURXS010000242.1, read on the forward strand.
CTGCTTCTTCCACGAATGGCCCGCCGGGCGCGCCCGCCTCCACGCCCGCACCGCGGCGGCGCTGCGGCCGGGGGGCCGCCTGGTCGTGGTCTCGTTCGCCAAGGAGCAGCTCGGCCGCGGCACCGGGGGCCCGCCCGATCTCGAACTCCTGCAGGACCTCGACGAAGTGCGCGGGGAATTCCCGGGCGTGATCTGGGAGCGGACCGAGCGGCTGGAGGTCGTCCAGCACGAGGGACCCGGCCACGACGGGCCGGCTTCCGTGAACCTGCTGGTGGGGACCGCCGGTCAGCGGTAGGCGGCCTTGACGGCGGACCAGCTGTCGGCCGGCGCCGCGACGGTGCCCTCGTAGACGACGACCAGGCGCGGCGGGACCGCGTAGGCCGTTCCCCCGACGGAAATCCAGTCCTCGTAGCCCACTTCGGAGTAGACGCCCGCGAGCAGGAAGCCCGCCCGCGCCGCGCCGGCGTCGACGAGGGACTGCACCGCCGCCGTGACGTCGAAGCTCAGGTCGACGTTGGCCGACGACGGGAACACCACGTCCAGCATCGTGTCGGGGGTCAACTCGTCGCGGCCCACCGTCACCGGCGCGCCCGTCGCCGGGTAGGCGAAGACGCCGACGTAGGGGAAGCCCTCTGAGTCGTCGGAGTAGCCGGTCTTGCGCACGATCAGCACGGCCGAGACCACCGGCTGCTGCGCCGGCACCGCCTCGAGCCCGAATTCCAGGCTGGTCGCCCACTCCGAGTCGCAGCCCGCCGCCTCGCCCCCCACCTTCAGGTGCAGGGCGGTCGAGACGATGCCGGCCGTGAACTTCGTCTCCTGCGGGCAGGCGCCCGCACCCTCCTCGCGCTCGTCGTCGCCGCACTGCAGGGGCGCGATGGTGACGGTGTCGGAGGCGGCGGCGGTCGCGGCGAGGGCGAGGAACAGGCAGCAGAGCAGGGGACGGCTGACGGTCATGACGACCCTCCCGGGTCTTGTGGGGGCGCGGTCCGAATCGACCGCCATTATTCGACAGGGAGACGCCTGCCGTCAACGGGGTCGTCCCCGGGCCGGCAAATGCGTTGAATTGTGTGCCGGTCGCCGATAACATCGGCGGCCACCGGTCCGGATGAGGTCGTCCAGCGGGGAAACCAGGATGCTGTTCACGTCTCCGATCTTCTTCTTGCTCGTCATCTTCGTGCTGGCGGTCTGGCCGGCGGTGGCGATGCGCCGGCGGGCGCGCCACGCCCTGATCGCCGCCGTTTCGCTGGTGTTCTACGGCTGGTGGGATTGGCGCTGCATCGCGGTGCTGGTGGCCGTGGCCGCCACGAGCTTCCTGACGGCGCTGGCGATGGAACGGTCGGGCCGCAGGAACCGCTGGCTCGTCGTCGACCTGACGGTGGTCCTGGGCCTGCTGGTCGCCTACAAGTACGCGGACTTCCTGCTGGCCAACCTGGCCGCCCTGACCGGCGGCGCTTGGCTCCCCGGAGCGGGGGGAGAGGGCAAGCCCGGATTCCTCTCCCTGGCGCCGATCGGGATCAGCTTCTACACGTTCCAGTCGTTGACGTACACCTTCGAGGTCCACCGCGGGAAACTGCCGGCGTCCCGCGACCCGTTGCACTACTTCGCGTTCCTCTCCTTCTTCCCGCAGTTGCTGGCGGGGCCGATCAACCGCGCCGCGCTGCTGATGCCGCAGCTGGCGACGGACCGGCGCCCCACGCCGGAGGACCGCTGGGCGGGCCTGAAGCTGCTGCTGCGCGGCTACTTCATGAAGGCCGTGGTCTCGGACGGGCTCGCTCCCGTCATCAACGCGGCCTTCGCCCTGCGCGACGCGCCGGACTCGAGCGTGTTCTGGTGGCTGATCGTCGCCGGCTACGCGGTGCAGATCTACGCCGACTTCAGCGGCTACACGGACATCGCCCGCGGATTGGCGCGCCTGCTCGGCTACGAGTTCGCCGTGAACTTCAACCGGCCCTACTTCGCGACGTCGATCAGCGAGTTCTGGACCCGGTGGCACATGTCGCTGTCGACGTGGCTCCGCGACTACCTGTTCATGCCCACGATCAACGGGATCCTGCGCCGGGTGGCCAAGCTGAACCTCGCCACCGTGGAGCAGGAGATGCGGCTGGCCTACCCGGCGGCCTCGCTCGTGACCATGCTGCTGTGCGGGCTCTGGCACGGCGCCGGTTGGACGTTCATCCTCTGGGGCGGGCTGCACGCGGTCGGGATGTCGGTCGAGCAGCTCACGCGCTGGCCGAAACGGCTGCGCCGGTTGCCGGCCGGCCGCGTCATGGTCCACGCGGCGCTCGTCCTCCAGATCCTGGTGACCTGGGTCGTCTTCCGCTCCGCGTCGCTGGAGCAGGCGGCCGGCATCATCGCGCGCATGTTCGCGGCGCCCCCCGGCCTGGACGTCTTGAAGCAGGCCCTGGGCGGCATCAACGCGCTCAACCTGCTCGTGCTGTGCGCCCTGGGGATCGCGGCGGATTTCGATCCGGCGGGGAGGCTCCGGACCCGCGCCTGGTGGCCGCGGTACGGCGAACCGCTGGGGTATGCGCTGATCCTCGCCGCCGCGGTCGTGTTCCGCGGCCCGGGCGCGCGGTTCATCTACTTCCAGTTCTAGGACGGGACATGCTCCTGCGCGAACGCTTCTTCGTCACCATCGTCCTCGGGGCCGGGCTGTCCTGCCTGCTGACGTGGCTGCTGCCCGCGCCGACCAACCTGCTGTTCGCGAAGGAAACGCAGTCCTACCGCTTCTACCTGCAGAAGACGCACCTGCGCACCGACCCCGACCTCATCGTCATCGGCGACTCCCGCACGCTGCGCGGCGTCTCGCCGTCGGCGATGGCCGAGCGGCTGCCGCAGCTGCGGATCTTCAACTTCGCCTACAACGCGGGCGGGTTGAACCGGGAGATGTACGCCGACGCGGAGGACCGGTTGAACCCGGACGGCCGGATCCGCGCGGTGCTGATCGGCATCACGCCGCTGGCGCTCTACGACGCTAAGAGCCGCAACACCCAGTACCGGGAGTTCCTGGACAAGTCGGCCGACGACGTCTACCTCAAGCTGCACTTCCCCGCGGCCGTGGATTTCCTGCAGCCCCGCCGGCCGTCGGATCTCGTGTCCGCGGTCCTGGACATCGAACCCCACACCTACTACGAGCAGGAATTCCACGCCGACGGCTGGATTGGTTCCGACCGCCGCCCGCCCGCCCCGCGCGAGGCGTTCGTCCTGTACCGCTCCGAGCTGGCCGGACGTTCGATGTCGCGGGAACTCATCGCGGACCTGATCGCGCAGACGGGCGAGTGGACGTCGCGCGGCATCCGCGTGTTCGCCTGCCGTCCGCCCACGTCGCTCGAGATGGAGGCCCTGGAGGACTCGCTCACGGGGTTCGACGAACGGGGGCTCGCCGAGTCCTTCCGGGCGGCCGGCGGGATCTGGCTGCCCGCGGCGAAGGACAAGTACGGGACCTACGACGGCAGCCATCTGAGGCGGGAAGAGGCGCAGGAGTTCTCCAGGGACCTCGCGACGCTCCTCGCACCGTACCTGCTCACGGACCGGAACGGCGTCAGCCGCTGATTCCGCCGCCCGTCTCCGGGCAGAGGAGCTTGTCGAGCTCCCAGTCGTTCCCCATCAGCTGCATGATCAGCTCGACGGTCGCCAGCTTCGCCAGCCAGGGCCATCGATTCTGCTCCAGGTACGATTCCAGGACGCCCGGTCGCACGTGTTCGGCCACCGCACAGCCCGGGCCGAGGATGGCGCGCATGTCGGGGGCCAGCACGGTGGCGAACCAGTCGCCCCAGTCCTCGATCGGCGTCCGCGTGCCGCGGGACGACAGCCGGCGACGGATGCGGCGGGGGCCGTGCTTGAGCAGCCGGTAGACGTGGTACTGGAACTTGTCGCGGCGCAGGAAGACGCTCAGGGGCAGGCCCTGCAGCGGGACGCGCGCCAGGCCCGGGTGGCTGGACATGAGGAAGGCCTGCAGGACGTACTCGTCGAACAGGTCGTGGGGCAGGAACTTCGAGAGGTAGATGGTGCTGTTCTCGATCTCGTAGGCGAGCTTGACGATCGCGCGGTCGTAGCCCGGGACGCGCAGCGAAGCGAAGTGCCCGCCGATCTCCAGGTCGGCCGTGAAATAGCTCGGGCACAGGGTGTAGGCCGTGTAGGAGAGGTAGGACTCCGATCGCGACAGCCGCCCGTGCTCGCGCGCGAGGTCGTCGGCGCACGCGGCGTTGACCTCGCGGAAGCGGGCCAGCTCGTCCCCGGGGACGATCTCGGCGTAGGCGGGATCGGTGAAGGCGATGTCGCCCGTCGCCAGCAGCGTGTTCAGGTCGCCGCGGGCGTTGTTGTGGCCGCGGAACAGGGTGTCGAGCGCGATGCCGCTGGAGACGATCGGCGAGGGCCCCGGCTCCTCGGACACGAAACGGTACACGGCGGGCAGCATGCAGCGGTTGATCCAGGCCAGCCCCCCCGACAGCCACACCGTCTCGCGGATCGCCGCGGGCAGCTCCCGCTGGTACGGCGCCTCGAAGAAGAGCTGGCGGTGGGGAATGCCCAGCCCGCGGGCGGTGGCCGCGGCCTCGAGCTGGTCGTCGCAGCCCGCCATGCCGTAGGTGAACGCCGCGTGCTCGACGCCCGCGGGCAGGAACGCGTAGAGGGTGCGGCTGTCCAGCCCGCCCGAGAGGGCGAACTGCACCTTGCGGCCGTGCCCGAACATGGGCGGCACGCAGCGCCGGAACGTGGCCAGCGCCTCGTCGAGCGCCTCCCGGCCCCGCAGCGGCGGCTCGCGGCCGGAGAAACGCGGCTCGTAGGCCTGCGTCTCCAGCTCGCCGCTCGCGGCGTCGAAGTGCAGGACGGTGCCGGGCGGCAGCCGCTTCACGCCCGTCAGGAAGGTGCCCGTGCCGGGCCAGTAGCCGAAGTAGAGGAACCGGTGCATCCATTCGCGGTCGAAACCGCCCCCGACGCCGAGCCGGACGAAGGCCGCGAGCTGGGTCGAGAACACCAGACCGCGCCCGTGCCTGGCGTAGAAGATCGGGTGGCAGCCGAAATGGTCGGAGAACAGGTCCAGCCGCCGATCGCGCTTGTGATAGACGGCCGCGGCGAAATGCCCCTCCGCGCCGTCCGTCCAGTCGGTGGACCGTTCGCGGCAGCAGCGCAGGATGTCCGGCCAGGGGATCGTGTCCCGGTTGTGCAGGTCGCCCGCGAAGCAGCCGGCGCAATCGGCGTCCTCGTCGTGGAAGGCGCCGGACAAGGGCGGGTCCGGCAGCGCCGCGGTGACGAACGTGAACTCGCCGTTCCCGATGGTGCTGGCGGGCGTGCGCCCCAGCAGGTCCAGGGTCGCGGCGGCTCGGGACAGTCGGTGCGGGGGGATCTCGAGCGAACCGATCAGGCCCAGGATTCCTGGCATGGTTCCCACTCCATCTGGATGTGCGGTCCGGTCGCCGAACGACGCGGAGGGTCCCATCGCGGGACGCCGGTGGTCAAGTCGAAATGCCCTCGCGGCCGTCCGTCGCCGCCGGGCAGGTCGTTCAGAACTGCGAGTAGATGAAGTCGCCGGAGCCCGAGTTCCC
>JAURXS010000243.1 GCA_030654305.1 bacterium
TCGTGGGCCCGGCGCAGGTGCGGGACGACGATCGACCCGCCCACGATCAGGCCCACGTCGAAGATCTCCAGGATCTCGGCCTTGCTCACGCCCAGCTCGACGCAGCGGATCGTGTGGTAGGCGATGCAGTCGTCGCAGCGCAGCACCAGCGAGGCGCTCAGGCCCAGCATCTCCTTGGTGCGCGCGCTCAGCGCGCCGTCCTCGTAGCAGCGGGTGTCGAGGTTGAAGAAGCGCTTCGTGGTCAGGGTAGCCTCGTCGAGGATCTGCGCGTTCATGCGTTCGCGGTACTCGCGGAAGGCCTTCAGACGTGAGGACACGGCCGCCTCCTCCGGTTCTGGTACGGTCGGTGTTGGGACGGGCACAGGTTCGCACGGGAGCCCGCGTCGGGCAAGCCGTTGCGGGTCAGGCGGCCGGCGGGAGCCCGCGCCGGCCGAGCCGCCGCCCGAGCAGCGCCGAGCTGACCGCCGCCCCGACGAAGATCGCCGCCGCGACGACGAACACCTCGCGGTAGCCGAGCAGCCGCAGCACCGCGAAGCCGATCAGCGGCCCGATCAGGCCGCGCCCCCCCACCATCGCCACGTGGACGCCCTGGTAGTAGCCCCCCCGGCCCGGCGGCGCGAAGCTGATCGAGCCGACGTTCCAGGTGACGTTGATGCCCGCCATGGCCAGGGCGTAGACGCCGAAGGCCGCGTAGGCGATCAGGGCCGGCGAGACCGACGGCAGCAGGGTCCCCGCGGCCAGCGTCAGGGGGTACAGGGCGAGCGCCGCGTAGCTCACGCTGGACAGCCGCACCGGGTGGTGGCGGTCCATGAGCCGCCCCATGAGCGGCCCCAGCAGCGCCACCCCGAGCGAGGCGATCAGCACGCGGGCGTGGGAGATCTGCTGGTAGCTGAGGTCCAGCTCCTCGGTGAAATACAGGGGCACGACGGGCATGAGCATCATGTAGGCGATGCCGTAGATCATGAAGTTGATCTCGAACCAGTAGAAGTCGCGGTCCTCGCGGAAGGTCGCCGCCGCTTCGTGGAAGGGCGAGGTGGCCGCATCCGCGAGCCGGCGGAGGCTCGGCCATTCGCGCGCCCGGCGCGGCGTCACGACGACACCGGGGTCCCGGCCGCCCGCGGGCCGCGGCAGCCGGGCCAGGATCAGCAGGTGGACGAAGCCGACCAGGCCGAGCAGCGGGTAGAGCCAGCGGAAGCTCATCGGATCGCGGTCCAGCAGCGCGCCCAGCAGCAGGCTCATCGCCGCGGCGGTCAGGTGCTGGGCCAGGGCGCCGCGGCCGTAGGCCTCGCCGCGGCGATCGGCGCGGATGTTCTCCTGCAGGATCCCGTTCTGGGCGGGATAGACCAGCGAGGAGAAGAAGTAGACCACCGCGAGCAGGGCCGTGAACGCCAGCGGGCCCCGCACCAGGAACATCAGCACCATGATCGCGCGGCCGCCGAGCCCGCCCCAGAACAGCCAGCGGCGGCGCCCGCCGCGCTCGAGCATCCGTCCCCAGTAGATGGCCAGCACCATGCTGGCCGACTCCAGGATGACCGTGAAGGTCACCAGCCAGCCGGGCGCGAGCAGCGACTTCGCCAGCACGAACGGGAACAGGATGTAGCCCGACCACCACACGCCCTGGCAGACCATGCCCAGCAGGTAGCGGCGCATGGTCAGGCGTTCCAGGGCGATCGCATCGAGGGTGTCGGAGCGGGCCGTCATGCCACCATCATGCGAGCCGGCGCGCCCCGGCGCCAGCCCGTGTTCAGGCCCGCGGGAAGACCCGCAGCAGGATCAGGACGATCATCACGGCCGACACGGCGACCTTGAAGAGGCTGGCCAGGGTCTTGCCGGCGAAGGCGTGCCAGCCGATGCGCAGGCTGGGCTCGAGGCGCCGCTCGCGCCAGTACTGGCCGCTCACCGCGCCGAGGAAGGAACCGACGAACCCGCCGGCTACGGCTCCGAGCACGGGCACCACGGCGCCGCCGGCCACGGCCCCGGCCAGCCCCCCCACGAAGGCGCCCAGGACCCCGAGGCGGGTCGCGCCCTTGCGGGCGACGTAGAGCGTGCCGACGACCGCCTCCACGGCCTCGCCCAGCAGGGCGAGGCCGAGCAGGAGCAGCAGGAAGGGCCAGGTGAGCGGGGTGAAGCCAGTGACCAGGGCGTGCAGGAGCGCCAGCCCGACGATGACGAAGTTGCCGCTCAGCCCCAGGACCGTCAGCAGCGGCGTCGCGAGCAGCGCCAGGATCCAGAGTCCCAGCAGCAGCCAGCGCCCGGACTCCGCCACGAGGTCAGCCACGGCCGGCATCGGGCGCCCCTCCCGTCATTCGTGCGCGCGGAAGAGCTTCTCGCCCGCCCGCACGGCGAACGGCAGCCGGTTCTCCGCCGGCGGGAGCGTGCAGTTGTACTTCTCCGGGTTGTAGTCGCAGAGCGGGTTGTAGGCGAAGTTGAAGTCCACCTCCACGGTGCCGTCCGCGGCGAGCTCGAGGTCGAGGTAGCGGCCGCCGCCGTAGGTCTCCTCGCCCGAGGTCGCGTCGTAGAACGGCAGCCACAGGTAGTCGCCGTCCTTGGGGTCGGCCGGTCCCAGGACCGAGAGCGTGTGGTTCTTCCCCTCGTAGGCGAAGGTGACCTTGCCCTTGAGCACGTAGGGCACGGTGTTGCCCTTGCGCTTGGTCAGCTCGACGGTCCGGCCGCCGGTCACGGGCTCCAGGGGCAGCCGGTAGCGCAGGCCCTTCTCGGGGTAGTAGTAGTTGAGCCCCTCGAAACCGGGCAGGTCCTCCACGCGCAGGGCGGTCTGCGTCGAGTCCATGAAGGCTTCGTTCTTGTCGATGCGGAACTCGACCAGGCGGATCTCCCAGGCTTCCAGCTCCTGATCGTTCATGGCCAGCGGGCCGGGGGCCTCCGACACGCACCCCGCCGGTCCGACCGCGGCCAGGATCGTCAACGCGCCCAGCGTCAGCATCGTCCTGCTCGTCATCCCCTGCTCTCCCGTCGGTTCGTCCCGTCGGCGTTGCGCTGTTGCCCGCCGGCGGAACCCTCGTTAATGTTGCCAAAGCGTGCCCGGCCTGCGGGCACGAAAGCGGCGCCGCTGCCGGCGGCGTCGCCCGGCCAGGATAGCATATCGCGCCGTCCACGGCAGCCCCGTCCTCTCGCCGACGCACAGGAGTGCCGGATCGTGAACGCCGAACGCCGCCCGCTCCCCGTCCCGCAGACGGAACTGCTGCTGTTCCTCGTCGCGGTGTTCGGCCGCCTGCCGACGCTGGGCGCCTGGTGGCACGGCGCCGACTGGGAACTGCTCGGCCGCGCCGCGGGCGTGGCCGGGAGCGGCGAGGCGCCGGTCCGCTGGTTCAGCCAGGTCGCCTACTGGCGGCTTCTGGGGCCGTTGCTGGGCACGACGCCCGGTCCGTGGGCCGTGACCCGCCTGCTGCTGCACGGGGCCGTGACGGTGCTGGTCCACCGGCTCGCCCTGCGGGCCGGCGCCTCCCGCGCGGGCGCGTTCGCCGCGGCCCTGCTGACGGCGATCACCAGCCTCGCCTTCGTCCCCCTCTACCAGGCCGCCGGCGTCCAGGATCTGCTCGGCGCGGCGCTGGCGCTGTTCTGCGTCGAGCGGCTGCTCGCGGGGGGGCCGCGCGCCGCGGCGACGGCCGCGCTGGCCGGCCTGCTGGCGGTGTCGAGCCGGGAAAGCGCGCTGGGGCTGCCGTTCTGGGCCGCCGTGCTGGCCTTGGGCGGCGACCGCGCGCGGCGGCGCGAGCGGCTGGCCGTGGCCGCCGGTCTGGCGATCGCGTCCGGGTTCGAGATCGCGCTGCTGCTGCGGCACGGCGCGCCCGCGGCCGGTCACGCCCGCGAGCTGTGGTCCGCGGCCAAGGTGCCGCTCGACCTGATGCAGTACGGCTGGTGGATGATCTCGCCCTGGCCGGTGCCGACCGCCCGCTTCACGCTCCTCACGGGCGTCGTGGGGCTGCTGGCCTGGCTGGTTTGGGGTTTCCGGGCGCGGGCCGGTTGGCGGTCCGGTGATCGCGCGGCGGCGGCAGCGCTGCTCGGGGCCGTGCTCGCCCTCGCACCCGCCCTGACGCTGCGGTCCCCCGCGCAGCCCCACCTGGCCTACGCCGCCTGGGCCGTCGCGGCGATCGTCCTGGGACCGGCGCTGGCGCGACGGCGAGAGACCCCGCGCCCGGCCGTCGCCCTGCTGTTCGCCGCCGCGGTAACCGCGCTGTCCTGGGGCGCGTGCGAGTGGCGCCTCTCGCGGCGCGGCGCCGATGG
>JAURXS010000244.1 GCA_030654305.1 bacterium
AAGCCCAAGAAGGCGGCCTTCAAGCCGTTCGAGAACAAGCTCGTGCTGCTGGCCGTGATCATCGTGGTGCAGGCCGCCCTGGCGGTCGGGGTGACCCAGTTCGTGATCGTGCCCAAGCTGCAGAACCTGGGCGCCGGGGACCAGGTGGCCGAGGCCGAGGCGACCGGCGAGCACGGCCAGCCCGCGGCCAAGGGCAAGTCCGGACACGGCAAGCCTGCGAAGCACGGCGAGGCCGCTTCGCTCAGCGGGCGCGGCGCGCTGGTCGGTCTCAAGGAAGTGACGGTCTCGCTGCGCTCCGAAGGCGCGGTGACGAGCTACCTGCGGATCAGCGTCGACCTCGAGGTCCCGGACCAGACGAAGGTCCTGCTCGTCGAGGAGCGCCTGCCGCACCTGCGCGACATCGTCATCGCCTCGCTGTCGAACAAGTACGCCGCCGACCTGCGCAGCCTCGAGGGCAAGGAGGCCCTCAAGGCGGAGCTGCTGCGCAAGCTGGGCGAGGCCCTGCCGGAAGCCGGGCTGATGAACATCTACTTCTCCGACCTGGTCGTGCAGTGACCGGTCCGGGACGAGCCGGGGGATGACATGAGCGATTCGCAGCAGGGGCGGCAGGACGCCCTGGACGAGCTTCTCGGGCAGGACGACGCCGGCGGCGAGCAGGCGGCGGTCGAGCAGGCGGCGGCCCTCGTGCAGGGCGTGTCCGGCTCGTCCTCCTTCGACTTCAGCCGCCCGACCAAGATCTCGCGTCAGTTCGAGAAGAACCTGATCACCTTCGCCGAGGCCTTCGCCAAGTCGTCGTCGCTGGGCCTGACCGGCATGCTGCGGGCGAACACGGGCATCGGCTTCCGGGGCCTGGAGGTCATGAACTTCGGCGAGTTCGTGGGCTCGATGCCGCCGGTGACCTGCGCCGTCAACATCGGGCTGGCGCCGCTCAACGGCCTGTCCCTGCTCCACCTGGACGCGGGCATGATCTACCTGATGATGATGCGCCTGCTCGGCGGCCCCATCGAGGCCTGCCGCGTCGAGCGCAAGTTCACCGACATCGAACTGGGCGTCTCCCGCCTGGTCATCGACAAGCTGCTGGCGCACGTCGCCGAAGGGGCCGAGAAGCTCGTCTCGATGCAGCCGACCTTCGTGCACCTCGAGAACAACCCGTCCTACATCACGACCGTGACCAGCGGCGAGCCCGTCCTGCTGATCCGGTTCGAGATCGGGATCGAGGAGCTGAGGGGGCCGCTGGACCTGTGCATCCCGCTGACGGCCTTCGAACCGGTCTGGCACCGCTTCGACCCGGAGGAGAATTCCGAATTCCGCACGCCGGAAGAGGTGCGACGGGACCGGCAATTGCTATTCGAAGTGGTCAAGGGAGCCACGGCCGACGTGGTGGTCAACCTGGCGGACGTGAACCTCACGTTCGAAAACGTCCTGGAGCTGAAGGAGGGGGACGTGCTGCCGCTGTACAAGTCGCTGCAGTCCCCGCTGGTGCTGGAGGTCCAGGGCAAGCCCATGTTCCGCGGGCTGACCGGCAAGCTGAACCAGTGCCGCGCCCTGAAGCTCACCGAACGACTGGAAGAAGAGGAGTAGGGAGATGGCCGACGGCATCCAGAACAACGTCTTCGGGGGCGGCGCCGCGGCCGTGGCCGACGCGGACCCCGCGACCCGGCAGCACGGCCTCGACCCCGACCAGATGCGCCTCGCCGAGCCCGAGGAGGATCTCGCCGCCATCGCCCCGGAGATCCGCAACATCGGCGTCCTGCTCGACATCGACATGAAGCTGACCGTCGAGCTGGGGCGGGCCCGGATGAAGATCCGCGACATCATGAACCTGAGCCCGGGCGCCGTGGTCGAGCTCGGCAAGGCTCCCAACGAGCCCGTGGACATCATGGTCAACGGCGTGCTGCTGGCCCGCGGCGAGGTCGTCGTGGTGGACGAGCAGTTCGCGGTGCGCATCACCAAGCTGCTGAGCCGCACCGAACGCATCAAGAGGCTGACCTGACGTGCCGGCCGCGAACGCAGCGATCCCCTTCCTGGCCGTCCAGACCGCCACCGGCGCCCTGGCCTGGCTGAAACCGGTCGGCGGCCTGGTCGTCGTCTTCACGCTGCTGCTGCTGTTCCTGAAGCTGCTGGGGCGGTTCCAGGGCGGCCGCTCCGGCGCCGCCGCCGCGATGATCGCCGTCCACGCCGTCGGCCCCCGCCGCGCCGTCGAGCTGCTGCGCTGCGGCGACGAGGTCTTCACGCTGTACCGCCACGACCAGTCCGTCGTCCTGCTCGACCGCGCGCCCTACGATCCGGCGCGGCACGCGCCCCAGGCGCCCGCGCTGCCGGTCGTCGGTCTCCCGGACCGCCTTCTGGACCGCTTCCGCGCCCGGCGCCGGCCCGACGCCTGACCCGGGATCCCCGCCCGCCGCTGCACCGTTCCTGACCGCCCCGTGGCCGCAAGATGGCCACGGGGCGCGCCCGCCGCCCCGGGGACCGCCGTTCCCGGCCGCCGGCCCTGGCACGCCCATTGCGTTGGCGCTTCCCGCACCGTCACCGCAAAGGCAGGCCCACTTGAAGACCGCACAGCTCGTGATCGTCCTGGGGCTCGCCCTGGTGGCCGTGGCCGCAGCGGCCCCCGCCGCCCTGGCCCAGACCGCCGCGGCCGGCCCCGGCTCCAACTTCAGCCTCACCCTCGGCGGCGCCGAGGGCGGCGCCCGCCTGGACGTCGCGGTCGAGATCGTCCTGCTGATGACCCTGATCTCGCTGGCGCCGGCCCTGCTGGTGCTGCTGACGAGCTTCACGCGGATCATCATCGTGCTGGGTTTCCTGCGCCAGGCCATGGGCACCAACCAGATGCCCGCCAACCAGATCCTGATCGGGCTGGCCCTGTTCCTGACCTTCGTGATCATGGCGCCCGTCGGCACGAAGATCCACCAGGACGCGCTGAAGCCCTACCTGGCCGAGGAGATCGGCCAGGGGGAGGCCCTCAAGCGCGCCGAGGGGCCCCTCAAGGAGTTCATGCTGGGGCAGACGCGCGAGAAGGACATCGCCCTGTTCCTGGAGCTGACCGACCGCGAGGCGCCCGAGAAGCCCGAGGACCTGCCCCTGCTGGTGGTGGTGCCGAGCTTCGTGATCAGCGAGCTGAAGACGGCCTTCCAGATCGGCTTCGTGCTGTTCCTGCCGTTCTTGATCATCGACATGGTGGTGGCCTCGGTCCTGATGTCGATGGGCATGATGATGCTGCCGCCGGTGCTGATCAGCCTGCCGTTCAAGGTGCTGCTCTTCGTGCTGGTGGACGGCTGGTACCTGATCGTCCGCTCGCTCGTGATGGGCTTCCAGAACTGACCGCCGGAGGCGAAAGGACGCCATGACCGCCGAGACCGTCGTCGAACTGGGGCAGCTCGCCCTGAAGACCACCCTGCTGGTGGCCGGCCCCATGCTGGCCGCGGGCATGGTGGTGGGACTGATCATCAGCGTCTTCCAGGCGGCGACGCACATCAACGAGATGACCATGACCTTCGTGCCGAAGATCCTGGCCGTGTTCCTGGTGCTGATCATCTCGCTGCCCTGGATGATCCAGCAGATGACCTCCTTCACGCTGGACATCTTCGAGCGCATCGGAGCGATGTGACATGAACCCGCCGGTGCAGCTCGACTTCACCTGGCTGATCCTGACCCTGGCGCTGGCCCTGCGCCTGTCCATCCTGGTCGCGATGCTGCCGCTGCTGTCGGGCTCGACGGTGCCGCCGCTGTGGCGCGTCGCGATCGCGGTCGTCATCGCCGGCGCCACCGCGCCGGCGGTCGCGGCCCAGCTGCCGCCGGGACCGCTGGACCTCTCCTGGGAGGCGCTGGCGGCCGAGGGGCTGCGCTCGCTGGCGGTGGGCGCCCTGCTGGCCTTCACGGCCGGCGTCCCGTTCGCCGCGGTCCGCTTCGCCGGCGAGCTGATCGGCGTCCAGATCGGCTTCTCGATGGTCAACACCATCGACCCCCAGGGCATGGGCCAGGTCTCGGTGCTGGCGAACCTCTACTACCTGCTGGCGGTCATGATCTTCTTCGCGGTGGACGGGCACCACACCCTGATCTCGGTGTGCGCGCAGTCCTGCACGCTGGTGCCGCCGCTGCAGCCGATCTCGCTGGAGGCGGGCTCCTGGCTCGTCGTGCAGGAGTTCGCCGGCTTCTTCGAGCTGGGCCTGCGCCTCGCGGCGCCGGTCGCGGTGGTGCTGCTGCTGGTGAGCGTCGCCATGGGCTTCGTGGTCAAGACGGTGCCCCAGATCAACATCCTGGTGGTGGGCTTCCCCATCACCATCGCCGTCGGGTTGGCGACGATGGGGCTGTCGCTGGTCTTCTTCGGCCAGGTCCTCGGCTCGCTCTTCGCCGACCTGGAGGGCCGTTTCGGCGCCGTCCTGGGCGCACTGCAGGGCTGATCCATCCGGCCGGCGACGCCGGCCGCCGACGCGGGGAGGTGAGGGACGATGTCGGACGCTCCGGGCGGCGAGAGGACCGAGAAGGCGACACCGCGAAAACGCGAGAAGGCCCTCGAGAAGGGCCAGATCGCGCTGAGCCAGGAGGTCAACAGCGCCCTGGTGCTCCTGGCCGGCTTCTCCCTGCTGTTCGTCGGCACCGGCGCCATGGGCCGGATCCTCAACGACAACGCCCGCTACCTGCTCGGCGAGGCGCACCTCTTCCGGCTGGACAGCCCCTTCGCGCTGGCCGAGTTCGCGGCGGCCAACGTCATGGTCCTGATCAAGGCGGTCGCGCCGGTGGCCGGCGGGATCATGGTGGTGGGGCTGCTCGCCAACCTCATGCAGGTCGGCTGGCACGTGAACCTCTCGGCCCTGGCCTTCCGGGGGGAGAACATCAACCCGCTGAACGGCATCAAGAGCATGTTCAGCCGCAAGATGGCCTTCGAGCTGGTCAAGAGCCTGGTGAAGATCCTGCTGATCAGCGCCGTTTCCTGGTGGACGGTCGCCTCGCTCGGCGGGGATCTGATGGGGATCGCGATGCTGCCCCTGACCGGGGCGGCGTCCGTGGGCTGGGACACGCTGGCCAAGCTCGTCTACCGCCTGGCCGCCCTGATGTTCGCGCTGGCCGCGGTCGACTGGGCGTTCCAGAAGTGGCAGCACGAGGAGAGCCTCAAGATGACCAAGCAGGAGGTCATCGAGGAGAACAAGGACGTCGAGGGCGACCCCCAGATCAAGGCCCGCATGCGCGCCATCCAGATCGAGGCGGTGCGCAAGCGCATGATGGCCGAGATCCCGCTGGCCGACGTCGTGGTGACCAACCCGACCCACTTCGCCGTGGCCCTGCGCTACAAGGACGGGGAGGCGGCGCCGCGGGTGGTCGCCAAGGGACAGGACCACCTGGCGCAGACGATCAAGCGCATCGCCCGCGAGAACCGCATTCCGGTCATCGAGAACAAGCCGTTGGCACGCGCCCTGCATAAGCTCGTCAAGGTCGGGGCCTACATCCCGGACGACCTCTACCAGGCCGTCGCCGAGGTGCTGGCCTACGTGTACCGCCTGAAGCGGGCCTGAGGCCCGGAAGCTGAGTGGATGTGAACAAGGGCATCGACCGCGACCTCCTGCTGGCCAACAGCAACATCCTGAGCGCGCTCGCGGTCCTGGCGATCGTCGGCCTGATGATCATGCCGGTCAACCCGGTGGTGCTCGACCTGCTGATCACCTTCAACATCGCCTTCGCGGTGGTGATCCTGCTGGTCTCGCTGTACCTGAAGGAGCCGCTGCAGTTCTCCAGCTTCCCCTCGCTGCTGCTGATCGTGACGCTCTACCGGCTGGCCCTGAACGTCGCCTCGACGCGCCTGATCCTGGCCAAGGGCGGCGCCGGCAAGGTCATCGCGAGCTTCGGCGACTTCGTCATCGGCGGCAACTACGTCATCGGCGTCATCGTCTTCTCCATCCTGGTCATCGTGCAGTTCGTGGTGATCACCAAGGGTTCCGGCCGCATCGCCGAGGTGGCGGCCCGCTTCACCCTCGACGCGATGCCCGGCAAGCAGATGGCCATCGACGCCGACCTCAACACCGGCCTGATCAACGAGGCCGAGGCCCGCCGCCGCCGCGCCCAGGTGGCCTCGGAGGCCGAGTTCTTCGGCGCCATGGACGGCGCCAGCAAGTTCGTGCGCGGCGACGCGGTCGCCGGCATCATCATCACCATCATCAACATCGTCGGCGGCTTCATCATCGGCATGCTGCAGATGGGGATGACGGCCGGGGAGAGCCTGCGGCTGTTCACGCGCCTGACCATCGGCGACGGCCTCGTCAGCCAGATCCCGGCCCTGCTGATCTCCACCGCGGCCGGCCTGGTGGTCACGCGGCAGAGCAGCTCGATGAACCTGGGCCAGTCGCTGACCATGCAGCTGTTCCGCCAGCCCAAGGCCATCTACCTGGCGTCGGGCTCCCTGATCGTGTTCGGCCTGATCCCCGGCCTGCCCACCCTGCCCTTCCTGACCCTGGGCGCGGTGTTCGGGATCGTCGGCCGCCTGGTCAGCTCGCGGGTGGATTCGATCGACCGCCAGGACGCGACCGACGAGGCCCAGTCGCTCGAGGCGGCGGCGCCGGCGCCGGACCGCGGGCCGGGCCACGACCTGTTCGTGACCGACGCCATGGAACTGGAACTCGGCTACGGCCTGCTGTCGCTGGTCGACCAGGCGCGGGGCGGGGACCTGCTGTCCAGGATCACCAACATCCGCCGCCAGATCGGGACCGAGCTGGGCGTGCTGGTGCACCCCATCCGCGTGCGCGACAACCTGCAGCTCGGCGCGCACGAGTACGTGATCAAGCTGAAGGGCGTCGCTCTGGCCCGGGCCGAGCTGCGCCCCGACCGGCTGCTGGCGATGAGCACGGGCGGCGGCGAGGCCATCGAGGGCCTGCCGACCGTCGAGCCCGCCTTCCAGCTGCCCGCCCTGTGGATCGACCCGGCGCGCAAGACCGTGGCCGAGATGGAGGGCTACACCGTCGTCGAGCCGACCGCGGTCCTGGCCACGCACCTCTCCGAGACGATCCGCGCCCACGCCGACGAGCTGCTGACGCGCCAGGACATCAAGGACATGTGCGAGAGCGTGCGCGAGTTCGCGCCCGCGCTGATCGAGGACCTGATCCCGGACAAGGTCCCGGTCAACACGCTGCACAACGTCCTGCGCGGGCTGCTGCACGAACGCATCCCGGTCAAGGACATCGTCACGATCCTCGAGACGCTGGCCAACCACGTCGGCACCGGCGGCGGCGTCGACCACCTGCTGGAGAAGGTGCGCGAATCGCTGCGCCGCACGATCAGCGGCCTCTACGTCGAGCCGGACGGCCACGTCTACGTCGTGTCGCTGCACCCGGAGACCGAGGCGGTGATGGCCCAGGCGGCGGCCGACTCCGAGCGGGCAGGCGCCGTGGTGCTGGAGCCGCTGTTCGCGCAGACCTTCCTCGAGAAGCTGGAGAAGACGCTCCAGGCCGTCTACAGCCGCGGCAAGCCGCCGGTCCTGCTGGTGCCGACGCCCATGCGCCTGTTCCTGAAGCGGTTGATCGAACCGACGTTCCCGGCGCTGCCGGTGATGGGCTACACCGAGGTCACGCCCAACACCAGCATCCAGTCCGCGGGGATCGTCTCGACCCAGGGAGTCCATCATGCCCACGCAGCCAAGGCCTGAGCACGGCACGAGCCGGGTAACCGGCCGCACGCTCAAGGAAGCCCTCCAGAACGCGCGGCGTCTCTACGGTGACGACGTCCGCATCTCCGAGACGCGCGGCGTCGAGCGGCGCGACGCGAAGGGGCTGGGGCGCAGCCGGCACATCGAGGTCGTCGTGGCCCTGCCCAACGGCGCGCCCGAGCCGGAGCGGCGCGCGCGCCCGGCGGCCACGGTGGCGGACCTGGAAGCCGAGGTGCAGCGCATCGAGCAGCTCGTGGCCGGCCTGGCCAGCGAGGCGGCGGCGGCGGCCACGCCCGA
>JAURXS010000245.1 GCA_030654305.1 bacterium
GTCGTAGTTGTTGGTGTAGCCGGCGCAGAGGTCGACCGTGAAGACGTTGGTGTCGAAGCTCTGCAGGTCGATGGCGCCCGCGCAGACGTCGTTGGCCGGCGGCGGCGGCGGCGGCACGTCCTCGGTGATGGCCAGCGAGAAGGTCGGGATGCAGTTCGGCGACGGCCAAGTGTCGATCATGATCCAGTAGCTGCCGGCGGCCAGCGTCTTGTCGGCGATGGTCTTGTTGCCGGTGCTGCTGCCGACGTAGGCGATGCAGCCGCTGGCGTCGGGCGGGCAGTTGTTGTCCAGCAGCATGCCGGTCCAGGTGCTCGTGGTGGTCAGCACGATGTCGACCGTCGTCTCGACCGCGAGGTCGAGGCGGTACATGACGTCCTCGCCGCCGTCGTAGCTGCCCAGGCAAGTGGCGGAGTAGGTGTTGCCCATGCCGCAGTTGGTCTGGCCGGTCAGGTTGGCCGGCAGGCTGGAGATGACGATGGGCTGCGTGCAGTCCTGACCCACGACCAGAGCGGGTCCCACAGTTTCGGGCACGTAGGCGGTCGGTCCGTGCAGGGCCTCGTCCTTGTCCATGGCGCTCGCCGCGACGGCGAGGCCCAGGATCATCAGGATCGCGAGCATCAATTTGCCTGTCCTCATGAAAGTCCCCCTCGAATTGGTTGACGACCCGCCGCCTTCGGCCCTCGCTTCGTGCGGCTTACTGAACCCCTCTTGAATTCCGCTCTTCCTGCCATACGACATGAAACAGCAAGAAACTATCCAGGGATGACGAGATTCTAGCATATCCATGACGCGTCCAGAAAGTTAATTTTCATCAGAAATGTCGCGATTTTAGGTATTTTGAGGGAACGTTTGCCGGAACGCCTAACTCGATGCTATGATTCGAGAAGTCGTCACCCGCGCCCCGCGTTTCCAGGAGGAGGCTCCATGAAATCCAGGCATCCTTCCCGCTCCCTCGTGCTCGTTCTCGCCACCGGTCTGATCCTGGCCGGCGGCCTCGCCGACGCCGCCCGGGCGGCGCCCCGCACGGTCCTGGGAGAACTGTTCTCCTCGGCCGGCTGACCCTACTGCCCTTCCGCGGTCGCGGGATTCCATGATCTGCTCGCCGCCTACGACAGCACCGAGTTCGTGCCGCTGACCTGGGACACCGGCACCGGCATCGGGCACGACCGGTTCCTCTACTACGGACTGACCGGGACGCCGACGGCCATGTTCGACGGGGTGATCAGCTCCGTCGGCGGGATGCCCAGCGGCAGCATGTTCAACACCTACCAGCCCCTGGTGCAGAACAGGCTGGGCGTCGCCTCGCCCCTGACGATCGCCGCGAGCTTCCAGGTCGTCGGCTTGAGCGGGTCGGTATCCGCCACCATCCAGGTGGCCTCGACCGTGACCACGAGCTCGAACCTGGTGCGCTTCTATGTGTACGAGGCGCTGCCCCGCCCCGAGTATCCCAACTTCGTGCGCGCGGTGCCGGCGGGCGAGCCCTTCACGCTGACGACGCCCGGCCAGTCGGTCGTCGTCAAGCGTACGTTCGCCGTCGACCCGTCGTGGAATCCCGAGCGTCTCGGCGTGATCGTCTTCGTGCAGAGCGACCTGAACCGGGCGGTGCTGCAGGCCGCCGAAGCCGTGGCCGAGTACGCCGGCGTCCTGACGGTCGACGCGCAGCCCGACGGGCTGTCGGCGCCGTGGACCCTGACCGGTCCCGGCGGCTTCTCGCTCAGCGGCGCCGACGACCGGGTCGTGCGCGTGTTCCTGACCGGCGAGTACGCCCTGACCTGGGGCGAGGTGTCCGGCTGGACGGAGCCCGTCCCCGCCGTGGTGACGGCGCAGCTGGCGCAGGACGGGGAGGTCACGCTGTCGGGGTTGTACACCGACGGCCCCTTCACGGCGGCGGCCGACGCGGATCTCGCCTTGGCCGGCGCCGCGGCGCGCGGCGTGGCGATCGTCGACGCCGACGAGGACGGCGACCTGGACATCTATGTCTCGGTGCGCAACGGGCAAAACACCCTGCTGACGAACGGGGGAGGGCTGGACTTCGCGCCCGGCGGCCACGCCCTGCTGCGCGATGCCGGCGCGGGCATGTCCGCGGTCTGGGCCGACGTGACCGGGGACGGCCATCGCGACGTCTACCTCGTGCGCGACGCCCAGTCCAACCTGCTGCTGCGCGCCGACGGTGCGGGCGGCTACTTCGACGCCACCTTCGGGCCCGCCGGCGACACCGGCGCCGGGACCTCGGTCGCCGCCGCCGACTACGACCGCGACGGCATGCTGGACCTGTACGTGGTCAACGGCGGCGCCAACGTCCTGCTGCGGGGCGTGGCCGACATGGGCGTCGCCTGGTTCATGATGAGCGTCGGCGGGATCGTCGCCGACGCCGCCAACGGCGCCGGCGCGGCCTGGGGCGACTACGACAACGACGGCGACCAGGACGTCTACTTGACGAACCGCTACAGCGCCAACCGCCTCTTCCAGAACGGCGGCACCCTGGGCTGGTACAACGCGACCGGCACGGGCGTGCTGGCCGACGTGGGCAACGGCCACGGCGCGGCCTGGGGCGACTACGACAACGACGGGGACCTCGACCTGTACGTGGCCAACGACGGCCAGGCCGACCTGCTGATCCGCAACGACCGCGGCACCTGGCCGCTGATCGTCGGCTCGGCCCTGGGGGACGCGGGCCACGGCCGCGGGGTCGCCTGGGGCGACCTGGACAACGACGGGGACCTGGACCTCTACCTGGCCCGGCACGGCGATCCCGACCGCGTGCTGATCAACGAGGGCGGCGGCACGTTCACCCGCGTCCCCCTGGGACTGGAGGCGGCCAACGGCGCGGCCGAAGGCGTCGCCCTGGGCGACCTCGACGGCGACGGCGACCTCGACGCCTACGTCGCCAACGACGGGGGCCCGAGCGGCCTGCTGCTGAACGGGATGGCCGGGGGGAACCACTGGCTCCATCTCGATCTCGCCGCGTCCGGCGGCAACACCTCGGCCGTGGGCGCCCGCGTCTGGCTCACCGCCGGCGGGGTGCGCCAGATGCGCGAGGTCCAGGCCGGCTCCGGCTACCTGTCCCAGGAGTCGCCGACGGTCGAGTTCGGTCTCGGCGGCGCCGCGATCGCCGATACCGTGCGCATCCGCTGGCCCGACGGGCAGCAGCAGATCGTCACCGGTCTGGCCGCCGACCGCCGGCTGAACGTCCGGCAGGGCGTGCCCGTCGCGGCGCCGCCCGCCTTGGTGGGGCGGTTGCAGTTCCACGAACCGTTCCCGAATCCGTTCAACCCCGCCACGACCCTGCGGTACGAGCTGCCGTGCGCCGGGCGGGTCGAGCTGCGGATCTACGACGTCGCGGGCCGGCTCGTGCGCGCCCTGCGCACCGGCGTGGTCGAGGCGGCGGGACGCCGCGAGGCGACGTGGGACGGCCGGGACGACGCGGGTCGCGTCGCCGCCGCCGGCGCCTACGTCGCGCGTCTGTCCGTGGGCGGGGAGGTCCTGAGCCGGCGGTTGCTGCTGGTGAAGTAGCCCCCGCCGCCGCGGTCCCGGGGCCCCGCGCACGACCGTGCGCGGGGCCCTTCGCGCGCCGGGCGGCGTACGGGCGGTTGTGCGCGGGGCTCCCGGCGCTTATCCTGTCGCCGCGAAGCGTCCCACCCGAACCCGCGAGGAGCCCATGGCCCAGCAATACGTCTTCACGATGATCGGCCTGAAGAAGGTCATCCCGCCGAATCGCGAGATCCTGCGCGGGCTGTGGCTGTCGTTCCTGCCGGGCGCCAAGATCGGCGTCATCGGCCTCAACGGCGCGGGCAAGAGCACGCTGCTGCGGATCATGGCCGGCGTGGACCAGGAGTTCATCGGCGAGGCGTACCCGGCGGACGGGATCCGCATCGGTTTCCTGCCCCAGGAGCCGACGCTGGATCCCACGAAGGACGTGCGCGGCAACGTCGAGGAGGCGGTCGCCGACCTCAAGGCGAAGATCGACCGCTTCAACGCCATCAGCATGCGCATGTGCGAGCCGATCGACGATGACGAGATGACCTCGCTGATGAACGAGATGGGCGGGCTGCAGGACCAGATCGACGCCCAGCAGGGCTGGGAGCTGGACCGCACGCTCGAGATCGCGATGGACGCACTGCGCTGCCCTCCGGGCGACGCCAAGGTCGAGACGCTGTCCGGCGGCGAGGTGCGCCGTGTCGCCCTCTGCAAGCTGCTGCTGCAGAAGCCGGACATGCTGCTGCTGGACGAGCCCACCAACCACCTCGACGCCGAGTCGGTGGCCTGGCTCGAGCGGCACCTGCGCGAGTACGAGGGGACCGTGGTGATCGTGACCCACGACCGCTACTTCCTGGACAACGTCACCGGCTGGGTGCTCGAGCTGGACCGCGGCTACGGCATCCCCTGGGAGGGCAACTACTCCTCGTGGCTGGACCAGAAACGCAAGCAGCTCTCCGAAGCGCAGAAGCAGGACGAGGCGCGGATCAAGACCCTCGAGCGCGAGCTGGAGTGGGTGCGCACGCCCGCCCGCGCGCGCCACAAGAAGAGCAAGGCCCGCCTGTCCCGCTACGAGGAACTGGTGACCCAGGAGCGCGACCTGCGCCAGGGCACCGCCCAGATCTCCCTGCCGCCCGGGCCGCGCCTGGGCGACGTGGTGGTCGAGGCCACCGCGCTGCGCAAGGCCTACGGCGACAAGCTGCTCTTCGACGACCTCTCCTTCCACCTGCCGAAGGGCGGCATCGTGGGCGTCATCGGCCCCAACGGGGCCGGCAAGACGACCCTGATGCGCATGATCACCGGGCAGGAGCAGCCCGACGGCGGCGAGCTGCGCGTCGGCGAGACGGTGCGGATGTCCTACGTCGACCAGCTGCGCGACGACCTGCAGGACGACCGCACGGTCTGGGAGGAGATCTCCGGGGGCCTGGAGGAGCTGGACCTCGGCGGTCGCAAGATCAACTCCCGCGCCTACTGCTCGGGCTTCAACTTCCGCGGCGCCGACCAGCAGAAGAAGATGGGCGTCCTCTCCGGCGGCGAGCGCAACCGTGTCCACCTGGCGAAGCTGCTGAAGTCCGGAGCCAACCTGATCATCCTGGACGAACCGACCAACGACCTCGACGTCGACACGCTGCGCGCGCTCGAGGACGCGCTGCTGGAGTTCGGCGGCTGCCTGGTGGTCGTCAGCCACGACCGCTGGTTCCTCGACCGCATCGCCACGCACATCCTCGCTTTCGAGGGGGACAGCCAGGCGCGGTGGTTCGAGGGGAACTGGTCGGACTACGAGGAGGACCGGCACGCCCGGCTCGGCCTCGACGCCGACCAGCCGCACCGGCTGCGCTACAAGAAGCTGATCCGCGGCTGACCCGCCGACGGGCCGGCCCGCAGCGAAAGAGCCCGCGTCCCAAGAACCCGTGTTCGAGGGGGCGCGGGCTCTGCTGTTGGACCGTGGTCCGCGGTCAGCGCCAGGCGGCCTTGACCTCGCCCCAGCTGCTGACGCTGTTGGGGGTCACGCTGCCCGCGACCTCGATCAGGAAGGCGGCGAGGTCCGGCCCGATCGTCAGGTTGGCGAAGGCGTTGGGGTGGGAGTCGTCGACCGTGTGCGACCGCTCGTACTCCCAGCGCAGCATGTTGGCCGTGGCGGTGCCGTTGTCGGGGACGGCCAAGCGGTCGAACAGGTCGAAATAGCGCAGGTTGTCGTGCCCCCCCAGGAACTCGGCGCTGCCCAGCCAGACGGCGAAGGCCCGCGCCCGGGCGGCGTCGTCCCGGTCGGTGATCAGGCGGTGCCGGGGCGGCTGCGAGACCACGACGAAGATCTTGTCGGGGTGCCCGTCGAACACGTCGCGCATCGCGAGGTACCAGGTCTTGTACTGCTGCAGTTCCTCGTCGCTGCCGACGTCCGAGGCCGGGTAGCAGGACTTGAAGGCGATCACCTGGTGGTTCTCGAGGATCGACGCCCGGGCCCCGTTGGGCGTGGTCCAAAGCGTGTACAACCCGTCGGGGTCGGTGTTGTCACCGGGGATGTCGTAGCTCTCGCCCGTGTAGGCGCCGTCGGGGGCGCGCAGGCCGATCGCGTTGTAGTCGTGGTCCCAGAACTGCACGGGCGTGCCGCGGCTCTGGTTGAGCAGCGAGATCGTGCTGCGCATGCCGCCCTCGTCGATGAGGTTGCGGCCGGTGGAATGGTGCAGGAACAGGACATTGTCCAGGGCCGCGACGGGTGCGGCGGCCGCCACCGTCAGCAGGATGGACAGAAGGATCGCTCGGATCAGGTGCATGGAAACCCTCCTGGATGCATCGGATTCGGCATGATAGCTGAAAACTTGAGGAAAAACAAGAAGCCGACACAGTCAAGGGGGAGCCGGAGCCCCCCCTAGGCTGTTGAGTCGACTGGAAACGCGCGGAAACTCAGGGATCGATGAAGAAGTTGTTGCACCTTTCCGTCCGTCTGTCAGCTGACAACAACGTAAGGATACGCATATCGCGGCGCAAGACCCCGGCCGCGATTTTCAGCCGGCTTCAATCGCCGAGGTGCAGGTTCAGCAGCGGCAGCCAGCGGGCGCCGCGGCGGTTGTTCCCGGCGTGGTTGAGCAGGCCGATCTGGACCCCGTGCAATTCGGCGGCGTGGTTGACGATGCCGATCTGCAGACCCTGCACGCCGACGTCGAAGCGGTTGTAGGCGCCGACGCCGACCCCCGTCAGGACGTCGCCGCGCAGGTAGGCCCCGCAGGCGGCCAGACCGGCGAACCGGTCGGCGTGCAGGCCGCCGCCGGCGACGGCGACGCCGGTCAGGCTCTCGCCGCCGGCGCCGAGACCGGCGAGGAGCAGGCCGGTCATCCGCTCGCCGCCGACGCCCAGGCCGGCGAGGAACAGACCGGTCAGGTCCTCGCCGCCGACGCCCAGACCGCCGACCATGATGCCGGTCATCCGTTCGCCGCCGACGCCCAGGCCGCCGACCATGACGCCGGTCATCCGTTCGCCGCCGACGCCCAGGCCGCCGACCATGACGCCAGTCAGCCGGTCGCCGCCGAGACCCAGCCCGCCGACGACGATCCCCGTCAGGTCTTCGCCGCCGAACCCGAGCCCGCCCAGGCCGAGCCCCGTGAAATCGTCGGCGCCGGCGCCCAGGCCGCCGACCGCCACGCCGCGCACGCGGCCCGCGCCGCAGCCCAGCAGGTTGAGCGTGATGCCGTCGATCTCGTCGGCGGCCGTGCCGGCCAGGCCGAGGCTCAGGCCCTGGATGCGGCCGGTGGGTTCGCGGGCGGGCGCCCACAGCGTGACGGTCACGCCCCGGATCGTCTGCAGGTCGCGGTCGCGGAAGTTGAACCGCAGGCCCGTGAAGGACCGCGAGTTGCCGAAGGACAGGCCGGCGCCGCGCACGGGCAGGTCCAGGGAGCCGGCGACCACGGGCGCGGCCGCCGCGAGCGACAGCAGCAGGACGAACAGCGGGGTACGGGAGCGGGAGAGTCGGGGCGCGGTCATGGCGGACCTCCGGAGCGATGGTTGGAGCCGAGAATCGCAGGTGAGGACGCACCGCGGTTCGCGGAGTTGCCCGCGATGTCGAGGGGAGCGGGGCAGGCGAACGGCCCCGGTCCGCGGGGACCGGGGCCGTGTTCGTCCTGGCGTGCCGAACGCGGCGCGCCTACCAGCCCGACCGCTCCTGACGCGGCTCGCGCGGGCGCGCTTCGTTGACGGTCAGGGCGCGGCCGTCGAACTCCTTGCCGTTCAACTCGTCGATGGCGCGGCGGCCGGCGTCGTCCGCGGCCATGATCACGAAACCGAAGCCGCGGGGGCGGCCGGTCTCCTTGTCGGTGATCAGGGTCACGTCCTCGACCTGGCCGTAGGTGGCGAAGAGGGCCTGGATCTCCTCCTCGGAGGAGCGGAAATTGAGATTGCCCACGTAGATCTTCACGGGATCATCCTTTTGCTAGCCGGGACCGACGGCGGGACCACTTGTGGGGAACCGGAGCGCAGTCTCTGGCGGAAACGGGAACGCGGCGGGGCCGCGGGAACGCCCCGAAATCTATCGCGCAGGCCGATGATCCACAAGCCACTCGGGCGAGAATTCCGCCGCGGCCGGCGACGGTGCCGGCCGGCCGGTCGGGGGGATGACGCCGGCCCGAATCCGGAGTATCTTTCGCCTTCATTCGGAACCGCCGACCCGATCCCGCCCGGAGGCACCCATGTCCGGCGACCGCGATCTCATCCAGCCGAAGCCCGACATCGTCGCACGCGCCCACATCTCCTCGATGCAGGAGTACCGGCGCCTGTACCGCCTGTCGCTCGACGATCCCGAGACGTTCTGGGGCCGGCAGGCCGCGATCCTGGACTGGTTCCATCCCTGGCGGACCGTCTTCGACCACGACTACGAGAACGTGGACTTCGGGTGGTACCTCGGCGGCCGGCTGAACGCCTGCTACAACTGCGTGGACCGGCACCTCAAGGAGCGCGGCGACCGCACGGCCATCATCTGGGCGAAGGACGAGCCGGGCGAGTACGAGCGCATCACCTACCGCGACCTCAAGCACCGCGTGGCGCGCGTGGCCAACGTCCTGCGGCACCACGGCGTGCAGAAGGGCGACCGGGTCTGCCTGTACATGCCGATGATCCCGGACCTGGCCGTCGCCATGCTGGCCTGCGCGCGCATCGGCGCCGTCCATTCGATCGTCTTCGGCGGCTTCAGCAGCGAGTCCATCCGCGACCGGATCCTCGACGCCGGCGCCAAGCTGGTCATCACCGCCAACGAGGGGCTGCGCGGGGGCAAGCGGCTGCGCCTGAAGGAGACCGTCGACCGCGCGGTGGACGGGCTGGACCTGGTGACGACCGTGCTGGTCGCGCGCCGCACGGACGCCGAGGTCGCGATGAAGGCGGGCCGCGACTTCTGGCTGGACGAGGAGTGCCGCAAGCAGCGCTCGACCTGCACGGTGGAGTGGATGGGGGCGGAGGACCCGCTGTTCGTCCTGTACACCTCGGGCTCGACGGGCAAGCCCAAGGGCGTGCTGCACACCACCGGCGGCTACCTCGTCTACGCGGCGATGACCCACAAGCTGGTCTTCGACTACCACCCCGGCGACGTCCACTTCTGCGCCGCGGACATCGGCTGGATCACCGGCCACTCCTACATCATCTACGGGCCGCTGGCCAACGGGGCCACCACCGTCATGTTCGAGTCGATCCCGACCTACCCCGACGCGGGACGCTACTGGCAGATCGTCGACGACCTCGGCGTGAACATCTTCTACACCGCGCCCACGGCGCTGCGCGCGGTCCACCGCTGCGGCGACGGCTTCCTGGCGGGCAGCCGCCGCGACACGCTGAGGATCCTGGGGACCGTCGGCGAGCCCATCAACCCCGAGACCTGGCGCTGGTACCACGACCAGGTCGGCGGCGGGCGCTGCGCCGTGGTCGACACCTGGTGGCAGACCGAGACCGGCGGCGTGCTGATCTCGCCGCTGCCCGGGGTCACGCCCCTGAAGCCCGGCTCGGCCACGCTGCCCTTCTTCGGCATCAAGCCCCTGCTCATGGACGAGCAGGGCAGACAGCTGGAAGGCGACGGCGTCGCCGGCAACCTCTGCATCGAGCGGACGTGGCCGGGCCAGGCCCGCACCGTCTACGGCGACCACGAGCGTTTCCACGAGACCTACTTCACGCAGTACCCGGGCTACTACTTCACGGGCGACGGCTGCCGCCGCGACGAGGACGGGTACTACTGGATCACCGGCCGCGTCGACGACGTGATCAACGTCAGCGGCCACCGCCTCGGCACCGCCGAGGTCGAGAGCGCGCTGGTCGCGCACGCGGTGGTCGCCGAGGCCGCGGTGGTCGGCTACCCGCACGAGATCAAGGGGCAGGGCATCTTCGCCTACGTGCTGGTCAACGCCGAGGGCGAGGAGATGGAGGCGCACGAGCTGGTCGGCGTGCTCAAGGAGCAGGTGCGGCACGTGATCGGGCCGATCGCGAGCCCGGACGCCATCCTCGTGGTGCCGGGGCTGCCGAAGACCCGCAGCGGCAAGATCATGCGGCGCATCCTGCGGCGCATCGCCGCCGGCGAGTACGACGGCATGGGCGACACGACCACGCTGGCCGAACCCGGCGTCGTCGACGAGCTGATCGCCGCGCACCGACGGTGGCGGTCGCAGGGCTGAGCGGGGGTCAGGAAGGCCGCGGGGGGGGGGACGCCGCCGCGGCGGCGGGCTTGCGGGCGGGAGCGTGACGCCAGGCGGGTCCGCCGACCAGACCCGACACGTAGCCGAGCCCGGCGCCGAAGTGGATCGCCGGGAAGCAGGCGGCCGTCGCGAGCCACAACCGGAAGCCGCGCCCGCGGGCCAGCCAGGCCGCCGTCGCGACGACCACGACGGCGTAGGGCGCGGCGGTGGCCAACCACAGCTGCCAGGCCGGCCGCCACACCGCTCCCAGCACGGGCAGGCAGGTCAGCCACAGGCTCAGCAGGGACACGGCCGTGGCCAGGGGCGAGAAGGAGCTCGGGTGCTTGCGCGCCATGCGGGCGCGCCCGTGGCCGTAGCGGTAGAGCTGGCGGAACAGGTCGCGCCAGGTGGGGCGCGCCAGGTAGGCCAGAGCCAGGTCGTGGCAGTGCAGGGCCTCCACCCCGCGCTGGTGGACGCGCAGGTTGAACTCGAGATCCTCCCCGGCATCGAAGCTCTCGTCCACGCCGCCGATTTCCAGGTAGAGGTCGCGGGTGTAGCCGCAGCCGGCGCTCAGCGGGTTGCAGTGGCGGTCCTCCGCCTGGTAGATCTTCGAGCCGGCGTAGTGGCCGAGGAGCGACCCCCGCGCCAGGGCGACCGCGGTCTGGAACGGCCGCCCGCCGCCCTCGATCAGGGGCTGGGGGCGGGACAGGCAGCGTTCGCCGCGCTGGAAGGCGGCCAGCGCGGTCGCGAGCATCTCGCGGCTCTCGAGGCGGCAGTGGCCGTCGACGAACAGGATGTACGGGGAGAGGGCGTGCTCCACGCCGATGTTGCGGGCGATGCCCGACAGGCCGCGCGGGTTGTCGTACATGCGGATCCCGGGGTAGCGCTTCATCGCGGCCAGGACGACCTCGCGGGTGCCGTCCTCGCTCATGCCGTCGACGACCACGATCTCGAAGCGGTCCGGCGTCAGCGACTGCGCGTGGAGCTGGTCCAGGACGGACCCGATCTGGTCCGCCTCGTTGCGGATCGGCATGACGACCGTCAGTTCCGGCCGAGGTTCGCGCGCAGAGGTCACGATCCGACTTCCCCCGTCAGCTCCCGGATTCTCGATGTGCCGGGCGAACCGGCCGGTCCAGGCGTTGGTATCGGTCCCGTCATTCCAGACTGAAGCCCTTTTGTCCCAGGCGGCGCCGCGCCAGCGACCAGAAACCCGGGCGGTGCGCGTCGGCGGCCGCGACGTAGGCCCGGGTCGCCGCCGACCAGACGTGGCGCTCGCGGCCGAGTTCCGGCACGCGTTGCAGGCCGTCGCGGACCGCCCGCAGCCAGGCCGGCAGCTGGCCGTCGCGCAGGCTGTACACCAGCATCGCGCCGAGGCCCCGGGCCAGGTAGCCGACCGCGTAGCCGGCGGGCTGGTGCAGCACGGCGATCCAGATCAGGTTGCGCGTGTCGTAGTAGTAGCGACGCCAGCCGGGCCGGCCGGTGGCGCGGTGGTCGTGGCCCACCACGACGCCGCCGTCGTAGACGATCTCCCAGCCGCGGTCCAGCAGGCGGTAGGCGAGGTCGAGCCCCTCGTGGCTGATGAAGAAGTCCTCGCGGTAGGGTCCGGACTCGCGCAGCGCGTCCCGCCGCCAGGCCACGGCGCCCTCGGTGACCTCGTAGGTCGGGAAGGACTGGTCGGCGTCGGCGACGGGGCGGCGGTGCACCCAGTCGCGCACGCGGTCGGTGCCGGGCCAGGTCACCTTGAAGCAGAGGGCGCCGAGGCGGGGCCGCGCCGCGAACGCGGTGCGCAGGCGCGCGAGGTCGGCGTCGTCGAAATCGACCATGTCGTCGTCGAGGGTGACGACGATGTCGCCGCGGGCCGCTTCGAGGCCGCGGTTGCGCGCGCCGACGCCGACGTTCTCCGGCAGGACGATCAGCCGGACGCCGGGGTGGGCCGCGCGCACCGCCGCCGCGGCGCCGTCGCCGCCGCCGTTGTCCACGACGATGACCTCGTGGTCGGCGTCGCGCAGCCGGGACAGCCCGTCCAGCAGGGACAGGACCGCCTCGGGGCGCCGGTAGGTCAGCACGACGATCGAGACGTGGGTCACGTGGCGGGTCCTCCGGGCGAGCCGTGGCGGTGTTCGAGCGCGGTCAGGCCGCCGGCGAGGTCGAAGCCGCGCGCCGCGAGGGCGGGCAGCAGCTCGTCGAGCAGCAGGTGGATCAGGGCATCGTACTCGTGCAGCAGCACGATGTCGCGGCCGCGGACCTCGGCCGCGAGCCGCCGCGCGGTCTCACGGGCCTGCTCCGGGGTGCGGCAGCACCAGTCCAGCGGGTCCACCGACCAGTGCAGGTGGCGCAGGCCGCGGCGGCGCGGTCCCAGCAGGCTGGCCGGGTGCAGGCGGCCGCCGGGCGCGCGGAACCATTGCGGGTCGCAGCCGGCCGCCCCGCGGATCGCCGCGCTGCAGCGGTCCATGTCGCGCAGGTAGGCGGCCGGCGACGGCAGCCGCGACATGTCGTGGACGTGCGAGTGGTTGCCGAGGCCGTGGCCGGCGTCGCGGCAGGCGCGGGCCAACTCGGGCGCGGCGGCGACGCGTTCCCCGACCATGCAGAACACCGCCCGCGCCCCGTGCCGGGCGAGGCGGTCCAGCACGCCGCCGGTGACGTCCGGGGTGGGGCCGTCGTCGAAGGTCAGCAGCACCGCGTCGGCGGCCGCCGCCGGCAGCCGGCGGACCAGCAGCGGCGCGGCGAGGCGCGTGGTCAAGCCCATGGTCCGCATCCGTCCTCCCCCCCGAAGGGCGCTTCCACGATAGCCCGTAAAGACGGGGCGCACCACCATGCTCCCGTCACGGCGGCGGCAGGCCGCCGAGTTCCCGCGCCCTCAGCAGCACGGCGTCGAGCATCCCCGGGGTCAGCAGTCCGGAGTTGGTGTTGCGGAAGCTGACGTGGTACGTGTCCAGCAGCAGGGTGCCGTCAGGCAGCTCGGACTGCGCGCCGTGGGCGAAGCGGTGGCGCAGCTTGACCAGCGGGGCGCCGCGCGAGACCATCAGGTCCAGCACGGCGTCGTGGCCGATCCGGCCCATGCCGATGATCACGCGCAGCCGGCGCAGCCCGTCGAGGTCGCGGGCCAGCCAGTCGCGGCAGTGGCGGAGCTCCTCGCTGGTCGGCAGGTTGTCCGGCGGCACGCAGCGCAACGCGCTGGTGATCCAGAGCCCGCGCAGCCGCAGGCCGTCGTCGCGGCCCGTGCCCGCGGGCCGGTCGGCGAAGCCGCAGCGGTGCAGGGCCGGGAAGAGGAAGGCGCCGCTGGCGTCGCCGGTGAACATCCGGCCGGTGCGGTTGGCGCCGTGGGCGCCGGGCGCGAGGCCGACTAGGCAGACCGGCGCCTCGGGGTCGCCGAAACCGGGCAGCGGCCGGCCCCAGTAGTCGCACTCCAGATAGGCGCGCCGCTTGACGCGCGCCACCTGCTCGCGCCAGTGGACCAGGCGCGGGCAGCGTCGGCAGCCCAGCAGTTCCGCCGGGGCCGGGTCGAACTTCGCTGTCGCCATGGCGGCATCCTAGCCGAACGGGGTACGGGTTGGAAGCGGCGTTGCACCCACCGAGCGGGGCCACCCACCTGCTCAGCGACCTGCACGACTGGCGGCGCCGGCCCCTGCCGGTCGCCGAGCTCGCGCCGTTCACGCTGCCCGACGACGCCTGGTTCGAGTACGCCTGGCTGGACGCCGCCGGCGCCCCGTGCGCCGATCCCGCGGGCGTGCCGGCGGGAAACCCCTGGTGGCGCCACGCCTGCCGGCTGGCGGGGCCTCGTTGGTTGGTCGACCCCGTCGTGGCGGCGGCGACGGCGCGGGCGGCGCACCGCCTGCAGGGCCTGCGGACGGGGCCGCGGTCCGCGGGGCGGGAGCGGCGCGCCTTCCTCTACTCGGCCGCCGACCCCGACCGCCCCGGTCCCCTGGTCATCGTCCAGGACGGGAAGTCCTACTGGCAACACGGGCGCCTCGGCCCCGTCGTCGACCTGCTGACCGCGCGCGGCGAGGTGCCGCCGGCGCACTACCTGCTGGTCCACCCCGAGCGGCGCAGCCGTGACTATATATTCAGCGCGCCTTTCCGCGCCCACGTCCTGGACGAGCTGCTGCCGGCGGCCGAGGCGCGCGTGAACTGCGACGGGCGGCGCGTCCTCTTGGGCGCCAGCCTCGGCGCCCTGGCCGGCGCCGACCTGGCCCTGGCGCGGCCCGACCTGTTCACGGCGGTCGCGGCGCACAGCGGGGCCTTCCTGATCGCGCCCGAGGACGCGCCTCCCGACCCCTTCGCCGGGGGGGAGTGGCTGCGGCGGCAGATCCTGGCCGGCCGAGGCGGCGGGCTGCGCTGGCACCTGGAGTGCGGGACCCTCGAGTGGCTGCTGCCCTGCCACCGCCGCCTCGAGGCCGCGCTGCTGGCCACCGGCTGCGAGCACCGGGCCGTCGAGCGCCACGTCGGCCACAACTGGGTCAACTGGCGGCAGGCCCTGCCCGGGACGCTGCGTTCGGTGCTGGCCGGCTGATTTCGCGATCCCCCCGCAGGGTCGGGCTTGCCCGCGCGTTGAGGGAGGCGCATCTTTCCCGTTCCGGGACGACCAACCACCACGATCGAGGGGGATCCTCCATGCGTCGCATCGTCATCGCCCTGCTGCTGCTCGCCATCGCCGCCGCGCCGGCCGTCGCCAAGGAGAAGGTCTACGGCAAGGGAGTCGCCGCGCACGAGGCGACGCCCATCGGCACGGTCCTGGCCCACCCCGACCAGTACGTCGGCAAGACCCTGGTCGTCGAAGGCACGGTCGTCGGCGTCTGCGCCCACCGCGGCTGCTGGCTGTCCCTGGCCTCGGACGTCGAGGGCCAGACCCTGCGCGTCAAGGTGGAGGACGGGGTCATCATCTTCCCGAAGGAGATCGTGGGGGAGAAGGTCCGCGCCGAGGGCGTGTTCAAGGCCAACCGCGTCGAGGACACCGCCAAGAAGTGCGACGCGACCCGCGCCGGCGAGCCCGAGGTCCAGTGCACGACCGTCTACGAGCTGTTCGCTTCCGGCGCCGTGTGCGACTGGAAGTAGGCGCGTGAACGGATTCCGCAAGGTCTGCCGCTGGCTGCACCGCGAGCTGGGCTTCTTCGCCGTGGGCCTGACCCTCGTGTACGCGATCAGCGGCATCGCCGTGAACCACGTCCACCACTGGGACCCGAGCCACGCGTCCTACGTCGCGAACTCGCGCATCGAGCCGCCCGGCGACGGCGAGACCGAAGTGGTCGCGCCCCTGGTCCTGGAACGCCTCGCCCTGCAGGAGCCCGTCAAGGAGACCTGGCGGGCGGGACGCGACGTGCTGCAGGTCTTCGTCCAGGACGGGACCATCGACGTGAACCTGGTGACCGGCGAGGTCGTGCGGCGCGGCAACGAGAAGCGCCCGCTGCTCTACGACGTCAACTTCATGCACCTGAACAAGGGCAAGGCGCCCTGGACCGGCATCGCCGACGCCTACGCCGCTGTCCTGATCGTCCTGGCGGTGACCGGCATCTTCCTGGTCAAGGGCCGCAAGGGCCTGGTCGGCCGCGGCGGGGTGCTGATGCTGCTCGGGATCGTGCTGCCGGTCGTCTACGCGGTGCTCGCGCGCCGGGGCTGAACCCCCGCGCGGCGGCCGGAGGCGCCCCCGACCGGGGGCGCCTTTTCCATGTCTTTTCCACGCCCCGTCTCGCGCGGGTTGACGCTGGCGGCTCCGGCTGCCTAGTTTGGCCCGTGCCCGTCCCCCCTCGCCCGCGGCGCCGACGCCGCCACCCGGAGGTCCGCCTTGCCCGCCACCATCGGCATCCGACTCGAGGACAAGAGCAAGTGGGAGCGACGCGTCCCCCTGACGCCGGCCGACGCGGCCGGCATCCAGGCCTGCTTCGGGCACCGCCTGGTCGTGCAGCCGTCGCCCATCCGCGTCTTCACCGACCGGGAGTACCGCGAGGCCGGGATCGAGGTCTCGGACGCCGCGCTGGACGCGGACATCGTGATCGCGGTGAAGGAGATCCCGCCGGCGCTGTACCGCCCGGGCCGGGTGTACGTCAACTTCGCGCACGTCATCAAGGGCCAGGCGCGCAACATGCCGCTGCTGCGCGAGTACCTGCGGCAAGGCTGCACGCTGGTGGACTACGAGTGCATCGCCGACGAGCACAACCGCCGGCTGATCTTCTTCAGCGTGCACGCCGGCTACGCCGGCGCGATCGAGGCGCTGCGCGCGCTGGGGCTGCGCCTGCTGGGGCGCGGCGTCGCGACGCCCCTGGCGGAGATCCGCCCGCCCCACGCCTACGGCGACCTCACGGAGGCCGAGGCGCACCTGCGCGGGATCGGCGAGCGGCTGCGCACCGAGCGGCTGCCCGGGGGCCTGCCGCTGACGATCGGCGTCGCCGGCTATGGCAACGTGGCCCGCGGCGTGCAGACGGTCCTGTCCTGGCTGCCGGTCGCCCGGGTCGCTCCCGAGGACCTGCCGGCCGCAGCGCGCGCGCCCTCGGCGGAGCCCCTGCTCGCCTGCGTGTTCAAGGAGCAGGACATGGTGCGCACCCGCGACGGCCGGCCGTTCGAGCTGCACGACTACTACGACCGCCCCGAGGGCTACGAGGGCCGCTTCGCCGAGCACCTGCCGCACCTCGACCTGCTCGTCAACACCATCTTCTGGACGGAGCGCTACCCCCGCCTGCTGACCGCCGCCTGGGCGGCCGAGCAGTTCCGCGACGGGCGCGAGCCGCGCCTGCAGGTCGTCGGCGACATCAGCATCGACATTGAGGGCAGCATCGAGATCAGCGTCAAGGCGACGCAGCCCGACGTTCCCTGCTACGTGGTGGACCCGGTCGCGGGCGAGGTGCGCGACGGCGTCGACGGGCGCGGCATCGCCGTGATGGCGGTCGACAACCTGCCCTGCGAGCTGCCGCGCGAGGCGAGCGAGCACTTCAGCACCGTGCTGAAGGACATGGTCGGCGACCTGGGCAACTGCGACTGGTCGGCCGAGTTCGTGGACCTGGACCTGCCGCCGCACCTCAAGCGCGCGGTGATCGTCCACCGGGGCGAGCTGGCGCCGCGCTACGCCCACCTCGCCGGGTACCTCGAACGCGGGAGCCGCGCATGAAGAAGGTGCTGGTCCTGGGCGCGGGCATGGTGGCCCGGCCGCTGGTGCGCTACCTGCTGGAGCGCGGCTTCGGCGTGACCCAGGGCGATGTCGCGCCCGAGCGGGCGTCGGCGATGGTCGACGACCACCCCCACGGCCGGGCGCTGGCCCTGGACCTGCGCGACACCGCGGCGGTGGCGTCGCTGGTGGCCGAACACGACCTGACGGTCAGCCTGGCCCCGCCGCCCTTCCATCCCGCCGTGGCCCGCCTCTGCGTGGAGGCCGGGCGCCACCTGGCCACCGCGTCCTACGTCGCGCCCGAGATGGCGTCCCTGGACGCCGCCGCCCGTGAGCGGGGCGTGCTGCTGCTCAACGAGATCGGCGTGGATCCGGGCATCGACCACATGTCCGCGATGCGCGTCATCGACGGCGTGCGTGCCCGCGGCGGCCGCATCCTGTCCTTCCGCTCGTACTGCGGCGGGCTGCCGGCGCCGGAGGCCAACGACAATCCCTTCGGCTACAAGTTCTCCTGGGCGCCCCGCGGCGTGCTGATGGCCGGCCGCAACGACGCCCACTACCTGGTCGACGGCGCGCGGGTCACGGTGCCCGGAGCGAGGCTGTTCCGCGACATGCGCCTGCTGCACGTCGAGGGGGCCGGGGACTTCGAGGCCTACCCCAACCGCGACTCGATCTCCTACATCGACATCTACGGCCTGCAGGGGATCCGCACCATGCTGCGCGGCACGCTGCGCAACCCGGGCTGGTGCGACTGCCTGCACAACTACGGGCGCCTCGGCCTGCTCGGGATCGAGCCGGTCGACCTCGCCGGCGCGACGTCGGCGGACCTGCTGCGCCGCCTGGCCGGGGCCGCGCCGGGGGAGGCCGCCGACGCCGCGGTCGCCCGCTGCCTGGGCCTGTGCCGCGACGCGCTGCCGGTCGCGAACCTGCGCTGGCTGGGGCTCTGCGACGAGACCCCCCTGGGGCGCGAGCGCGGCTGCCCGCTGGACGTCCTGGGCGACGCCATGCTGGCGAAGCTGGTCTACGCCCCCGGCGAGCGGGACCTGCTGGTGATGAAGCACGAGTTCACGGCGGCCCTGCCCGACGGCGGCC
The DNA here is from genome assembly GCA_030654305.1 of bacterium. NCBI lineage: Bacteria > bacterium. The sequence goes on from JAURXS010000245.1 coordinate 18,301, forward strand.
GCGAGTCGATCACCTCCAGCCTGGTCGCCTACGGCGAGCCCGGCGGCGACTCGGCGATGGCCCGCACGGTCTCGCTGCCGCTGGCCGTGGGGGTGCGCCTGGTGCTGGAGGGCGGGATCGCGGCCCGCGGCGTGGCGCGACCGGTGACGGCGGAATTCTACCGGCCGATCCTCGACGAGCTCGAGGGGCACGGCATCGTTTGCCAGGAGAAGACGGAACGTATCGACCGGGACACCGGAGACGAGGGAGGCGAGTGACCATGGCGACGCGTCAGCAGGTGAACAGGATCTTCAAGGCGCTGGATCTCGGGCGCGAGCTCAAGGGCGCCAACGCCGGCGGCGAGTGGTTCGCCGACAGCGGCGATTTCCTGGACGTCGTGGACCCGACGACCGGCGCGGTGATCGCGCGCGTCGAGCAGGCTTCCGCGAAGGACTACGAGAAGCTGATGCGCAAGGCCGAGGCGGCCTTCGTCCTCTGGCGCGAGGTGCCCGCCCCGCGGCGCGGCGAGGTCGTGCGGCAGCTGGGCGAGGCCCTGCGCGCGAAGAAGGAGGCGCTCGGGCAGCTGGTCTCCCTCGAGATGGGCAAGATCCTCACCGAGGGCCTGGGCGAGGTCCAGGAGATGATCGACATCTGCGACTACGCCGTCGGCCAGAGCCGCATGCTCAGCGGCCCGACCCTGCAGAGCGAGCGCCCCCGGCACCGCATGATGGAGCAGTGGCACCCGCTGGGCGTCGTCGGCGTCGTCACCGCCTTCAACTTCCCGGTCGCGGTCTGGGCCTGGAACAACGCCCTGGCCTGGGTCTGCGGCGACGTCGCCGTCTGGAAGCCCTCGAGCAAGACGCCGCTGTGCGCCATCGCCTGCCAGAACATCGCCAACGAGGTGTTCCGCCGCAACGGCGTGCCGCAGGGCGTGTCCTGCGCGGTGGTCGGGCGCGGCGCGGTCATCGGCGAGCGCCTGGTCGCGGACGAGCGCGTGCCGCTGATCTCGGCCACCGGCAGCACCCGCATGGGCAAGCGCATCGGCGCCGTGGTGGGCGAGCGCCTCGGCCGCACCATCCTCGAGCTGGGCGGCAACAACGCGCTGGTCATCTCGGAGAAGGCCGACCTGACCTGCGCGCTGGCCAGCGCCTTCTTCGGCGCCGTCGGCACCGCCGGGCAGCGCTGCACCTCGACCCGCCGCCTGATCGTCCACGAGTCGATCTACGACGTGTTCCTCAAGAAGCTCGTCGCCAACTACAAGAAGGTGCGCATCGGCGACCCCCTGGACCCCGCGACGCTGATGGGGCCGCTGATCGACGAGGGCGCCGTGGCCGACTACGAGGCGGCGGTCAAGGCGGCGAAGGAGCAGGGCGGCCGCGTCGTCTACGGCGGCAAGGTGATGGACCCGCCGTTCGGCCACCGGACCTTCGTCCTGCCGACGATCGTCGAGATCGCCAACGACGCGGCGATCGTGCAGACGGAGACCTTCGCGCCCATCGTCTACGTCATGAAGTACCGCGGCTTCGACGAGGCGCTGGCCCTGCACAACGGCGTGCCCCAGGGGCTGTCGTCGGGGATCTTCACCGACAGCGTGTCCGAGGCCGAGACGTTCACCAGCTTCCGCGGCTCGGACTGCGGAATCGCCAACGTGAACATCGGCACCTCGGGCGCGGAGATCGGCGGCGCCTTCGGCGGCGAGAAGGAGACCGGCGGCGGCCGCGAGTCGGGCTCCGACTGCTGGAAGAGCTACATGCGCCGCCAGACCAACACGATCAACTGGGGCGGCGAGGTCCACCTGGCGCAGGGAGTCGAATTCCATCCCTGACCGGGGCGACGGGCGGTGCAACACGGAGGCGACGATGGCGACACGGGCCTCGCGCGACCAAGCCATCGAGGAGGCCTGGTCCCGCCTCAAGGACATCACCTACGACCGCGAGGCCGGCTTCGAGCAGCTGATCAAGCACCGTGTCCGCAACATCCTGCTCGTGGCCAGCCTCTACGACGCCTTCACCCTGGAGGAGGGCGGGCGGCTCACCGAGGTCGTGCTGGCGGAGTACCGCGAGCTGAACCTGAGCGCCGCCCCCCAGATCCGGCGCGCCATCAGCGGCGAGGAGGCGCTGGCCCTCCTGGAGGCCAGCGGCTACGACCTGCTGCTGACCATGACCCGGCTCGGGGACATGGACGCCTGCACCCTGGCCCGCCGGGCCAAGGCGATCAAGCCCGACCTGCCGGTCGTCGTGCTGGGCTACAACGACCGCGAGCTGGAGGCGCTCGCCGACCGGGACGCCGGGGCCGTCGACCGCTCCTTCATCTGGACCGGCGACGTGCGGCTGCTCCTGGCCATCGTCAAGCAGGTCGAAGACCGCTGGAACGTCGACGACGACACGCGCACCAGCGACGTGCGCTGCATCCTGCTGGTGGAGGACTCGGTCCGCTTCTACTCGGCCTACCTGCCCATGCTGTACACCGAGGTCATGCGTCAGACCCAGGAGCTGATGGCCGACAGCGTCAACCTGTCGCAGAAGCTGCTGCGCATGCGCGCCCGCCCGAAGATCCTGTTCGCCACGGACTTCGAGCAGGCGATGGACCTCTACGGGCGCTACCGCGACTACCTGCTGGGCGCCGTCTGCGACGCCCGGTTCCCCCGCGAAGGCCAGCTGCGCGCCGACGCCGGCCTCGAGCTGGTGCGGCGCCTGAAGCAAGACGACCCGCTGCTGCCGGTGGTCATCCAGTCTTCCGATCCTGAAGGCCGCGCGGCGGCGGAGGCGGCCGGCGCCCGGTTCCTGCACAAGCAGTCGACCAGCCTGCTGAAGGAGCTGCGCGGCTTCATGCGCGAGGAGTTCGGCTTCGGCGACTTCGTCTTCCGCCTGCCCGACGGCACCGAGGTGGGGCGCGCCCACAACTCGCGCGCCCTGATGCGCGAGATCGCCCGCGTGCCCGACGAATCGCTGCTGTTCCACGCGCGCCGCGACCAGTTCTCCAACTGGTTCCGCGCCCGCACCAAGTTCGGCCTGGCCAACCTGATCAAGCCGCTGAAGGCGAGCCAGTTCGCCTCGGCCGGCGAGCTGCGCGAGTTCCTGCTCGAGACGGTCGGCTGGTACCGCGAGCAGTCCCGGCGCGGCGTGATCGCGGACTTCTCGCGGCGCGAGTTCGACGCGGCCGGCGGCTTCACGCGCCTGGGCACCGGCTCGCTCGGCGGCAAGGCCCGCGGCCTGGCCTTCATGAACCACGTCCTGAGCCGCTACGGCATCGGCGAGCAGTTCCCGGGGCTGCGGCTGCGGGTGCCCCCGACCGCGGTCCTCGCCACGGACGTCTTCGACGCCTTCCTGGACCAGGGCCAGCTGCGGGAGCTGGCCCTGCAATCCGACGACGACGGGGCCGTCGCCGCGGCCTTCCTGGCCGCGGAGCTGCCCGCCTCCATCCACGACGACCTGCGCATCTTCCTGGAGCAGGTGCGCTACCCGCTGGCGGTCCGCTCGTCCAGCCAGCTGGAGGACGCGCAGCACCAGCCCTTCGCGGGCGTCTACAAGACCTACATGATCCCCAACTCGCACCCCGACCTCGCGGTGCGCCTCGACCAGCTGTGCCAGGCCATCAAGCTGGTCTACGCCTCGACCTTCACCCGGGGCGCGAAGACCTACCTGGCCGCCACGAGCAACCGGGTGGAAGAGGAGAAGATGGGGGTGATCATCCAGCAGGTGGTCGGCCGCCGCCACGAGCACTGGGTGTACCCCGATTTCGCCGGCGTGGCCCACTCGACCAACCACTACCCGACGGACGCCATGCGCCCCGAGGACGGCGTGGCGCTGGTGGCCCTGGGCCTGGGCCGCACCGTGGTGGAGGGCGGCCAGTGCCTGCGCTTCTCGCCGCGCGCGCCCCGCCGCCTCTACCAGTTCTCGACCATCGACGACACGCTCGCCAACAGCCAGCGCACGTTCCAGGCCCTGGACGTGGGCGATCCCGAGGCCTACCCGTCCCTGCGCGAGGACGCCAACGTGGACGTGCTCGGGCTGGACGTCGCCGAGCGGCACGGCACCCTGCACGCCGTGGGTTCGGTCTACGCGCCCGAGAACGACGCCGTCTACGACGGGCTGGGGCGGGAGGGGCCCCGCCTGGTGACCTTCGCCCACGTCCTGAAGTCGGACCTCTACCCCCTGGCCGACGTGCTCGTCTTCCTGCTGGAGCTGGGCCGGCGCTGCATGAGCTGCGCCGTGGAGCTGGAGTTCGCGGCGAACCTGCCGGCCGGCGACGAGCCGGCGGAGTTCGGGCTGCTGCAGATCCGGCCGCTGGCGGCCGAGATGGCCTCGCCGCGCATCCCCGACGGCCTGGCCGCGCGCCCCGACGTCGTGATCGCCACGGACGTGGCGCTGGGGAACGGGACCTACGACGACATCCACGACGTGGTGCTGGTGGACCCCGGCCGCTTCGACCGCGGCTGCACGCTGGAGATCGCCCGGGAGGTCGGCGAACTCGACCGCCGCCTGCGCGCGGACGGGCGGCCCTACCTGCTGATCGGGCCGGGCCGCTGGGGCTCCAGCGACCGCTGGCTGGGCATCCCGGTGGAGTGGTCGCAGATCTCCGGCGCGGCGGTGATCGTCGAGACCGACCTCGACGACTTCCGCGTCACCCCGAGCCAGGGGACGCACTTCTTCCAGAACCTGACGTCGTTCCGGGTGGGGTACCTGACCGTCAACGCCAGCAGCGGCGGGGGCAAGCTCGACTGGGACTGGCTGCTCGGCCAGGCGCCCGCCGCGCGCTCGGCCCACCTCAACCACCTGCGCCTCGAGGCGCCCCTGCAGGTGCTGATCGACGGGCGTTCCCGCCGCGGCGTGGTGCTGCGGCCGCAGTCCGCCTGAACCGCGCGGCGAACCAACCACGAGGTGCACGATGACCGCGAACCGAGCCTTCAACGCCTTCGCCATGGCCCAGTCCCAGTTCGACAAGATCGCCGACCTGATCGGGCTGGACGCCGGCACCCGCGCCTACCTGCGCACGCCGGCCCGCGAGCGGCGCTTCACGATCCCGGTGCGCATGGACGACGGGCGGGTCGAGGTCTTCGAGGGGTTCCGCATCGTCCACAACGACGCGCGCGGCCCGGCCAAGGGCGGCGTGCGCTTCCACCCCCACGAGACGATCGACACGGTGCGCGCCATCGCCATGTGGATGACCTGGAAGTGCGCCGTGGTCGACATCCCGCTGGGCGGCAGCGAGGGCGGCGTGGTCTGCGACCCGCACCACCTCGGCCCGCGCGAGCAGGAGGCGCTCTGCCGCGGCTGGGTCCGCCAGCTCGGCCGCGACCTGTCGCCCGAGACCGACGTGCCGGCCCCGGACGTGATGACCGGCCCGCAGCACATGCTCTGGATGCTCGACGAGTACGAGGCGATGCGCGGCGGCCGCCACCCGGGCCAGTTCACGGGCAAGCCGGTGGGCATGGGCGGCTCGCGCGGCCGGCTGCAGTCCACGGGCTACGGCCTGGTCTACGTGCTGCGCGAGGCGCTCAAGGAGCTGGGCGTGCGTCCCGACGCCACCACGGCCAGCGTGCAGGGCTTCGGCAACGTGGCCCAGCACGCCATCGAGCTGTACGGGCGCATCGGCGGCCGCACCGTGGCCGTGTCCTGCTGGGACGAGGGCCGCGGCGAGGCCGCCACCTACCGCCGCGACGGGGGCGTCGACCTGGCCGAGCTGCGCGGCATGACCGACCGCTACGGCGGCATCGACCGCGCGCGCGCCGAGGCCGCGGGCTACGCCGCGCTGCCGGGCGAGGCCTGGCTGGAGCAGGACGTCGACATCCTGATGCCCTGCGCCCTGGAGAACCAGATCACCGCCGACAACGTCGAGCGCGTGAAGCCGCGCGTCCGCCTCGTCCTGGAAGGCGCCAACGGCCCCACCTCGCCGGAGGCCGACGAGGCCCTGCGCGGCCGCGGCGTGACCGTCCTGCCGGACTTCCTGGCCAACGCCGGCGGCGTGACCTGCAGCTACTTCGAGCAGGTCCAGAGCAACATGAACTACTATTGGGAGATGGACGAGGTCCTGGGCAAGCTGGACCAGAAGATGACCGCCGCCTACATCGCGGTCGCCGACCTCGCGCGTCGCCAGGACCTGTCCCTGCGCGACGCCGCGTACGTGCTGGCGATCAACCGGGTGGCGTCGGCCTGCCGCGACCGCGGCTGGCTGTGAGCCGGGCGACCGGGGAGGGAACGACGTGACGATGATCTCCCGGGACGCCGTGCCCGCGTTCGACCGCCGTTTCTTCGACGGCGCCGATGCCGTGTCGCGCATCGGGGAGGGGGAGCTCGGCGGCAAGGCGGCCGGCCTCGCGCTCATGGCGCGGGACATCCTGGGCCGCTTCGACGGCGCCGCGTGCCCGGGCATCCGGGTCGACGTGCCGCGGCTGGTGGTCCTGACCACCGACGTCTTCCGCGCCTTCGTGGACCAGAACGACCTGGCGGACGCGGTCTACGGCGGCGCCCCCGACGACCGCATCGCCCACGCCTGCCAGCGCGCGGAGCTGCCGGCCCAGTTCGTCGGTGACCTGCGCGCCCTGATCGACGGCGTGCACTCGCCGCTGGCGGTGCGCTCGTCGAGCCTGCTGGAGGACGCGCTGGAGCACCCGTTCGCCGGCGTCTACGCCACCAAGATGATCCCGAACCACCGGCTCGACCCGGACGGCCGCTTCCGCAAGCTGGCCGAGGCGATCAAGTTCGTCATCGCCTCGACCTTCTTCCGCCAGCCGCGCGACTACATGCGCTCGATCGGCCGCGACCCCCGCGAGGAGGCGATGGCGGTCGTGGTGCAGGAGATCGTCGGCCGGCGCCGCGGCGACCTCTTCTACCCCTGCCTCTCGGGCGTCGGCCGCTCCTACAGCTACTACCCCATCGGCCGCGCGCGCCCCGAGGACGGCGTCGTCAACCTGGCCCTCGGCCTGGGCAAGGCGATCGTCGACGGCGGCCTGACCTGGTCCTACTCGCCGGCCCGGCCGCGCGTCGGCCCGCCCTTCAACGGGCTGGGCGACATGGTCAAGAACACCCAGACCTCGTTCTGGGGCGTGAACATGGGGACGCCGCCGCCGCCCGACCCGGTGCGCGAGACGGAGTTCCTGGTGAGCTCGGACCTGGCCCGCGCGGAGGCCGACGGCGCCCTGGACCACCTGGTGTCCACCTTCGACCCGGCCAGCGACCGCCTGCGCTGCGGCCTGCTGCCCGGCGGCGCGCGCGTGCTGGACTTCTCGCCCATCCTGGACGCCGGCGTGCTGCCGCTGAACGAGGCGGTGAAGCAGATGCTGGGCCTGGCGAAGGCGGCCCTCGGCGCCGACGTGGAGATCGAGTTCGCGCTGACCTTCGGCGAGGGCGGCGCGCCCGCGCGGCTGGGCCTGCTGCAGGCGCGGCCCATGCAGGTGGCCGTCGGCGAGGTGACCGTCGGCGAGGACGAGCTGGACGGCCCGGGAGTCCTGCTGTCCTCGGAGATCGTGCTGGGGCACGGCGCCCGCGCCGACCTGCGGGACGTCGTCTACGTGAAGCCGGCCGCCTTCGAGGCCCGCCACACGCCGCGCATCGCCGCGGAGCTGGAGCGCATCAACGCCGGCCTGCTGGCCGAGGGGCGGACCTGCCTGCTGATCGGCTTCGGCCGCTGGGGCAGCTCCGATCCCTGGCTGGGCGTGCCGGTGGACTGGAGCCAGATCTCCCAGGCCCGCGTCGTGGTCGAGGCCACGCTGCCGGACATGAGCCCCGACCTGAGCCAGGGCTCCCATTTCTTCCACAACCTGATCAGCTTCGGCGTGCAGTACCTGTCGGTGCCGCACACCGGCGGCCGGGCCGTCGACTGGGCCTGGCTGGACGCGCTGCCGGCCGAGCACGAGGGCGAACTCGTGCGCCACGTCCGCACCCCGCGACCGTTGGACGTCCGCGTCGACGGGCGCGCCCGCAGGGGAGTGATCCGCCATGACTGACGACCGCGACCCGACGCTGGCCCAGCTGCTGGTCTCGCTGCAGGAGCGCTCGAAGGAGCTGGACTGCCTCTACCGCATCGAGGAACTGTTCGCGGAACAGGGGAAATCGCGGCAGGACGTCTGTCGCGGCGTGGCCGAGGCCCTCGTCACCGGCATGCAGTACCCGACCATCTGCCAGGCCGAGGTGGCGTGCGACGGCGTCGTGCACCGCACCGAGAACGGCCCGCGCACGCCCTGCCACCTGCGCGCCGAGATCCTGGTGCAGGAGCAGATGACGGGGGAGGTCTGCGTCTACTACACCGGCTCGTGCCCCGACGTGGGCGACGGCCCCTTCCTGAAGGAGGAGCGGCGCCTGCTGAAATCGGTGGCCGACCGCCTGGCCCACTACGTCCTCTTCGAGCGCCTGCGGGACCTGCGCAAGGTGCGCGCGCACGTCCGCGAGGACGGGATCGAAGAGCCGCTGTGGCTGATGCCCATCCAGATGCTGCGCGAGTCGGACCCCCACCTCCACCAGAGCATCGCGCGCAAGCTGCTGAACCTGCTCTGCTCGATGGGCGTCGACGAGGCCCAGGCCATGCTCGGGCGCGTGGACTCCGTGGTGTCGGCCGAGACGGTCTCCGGCGAGGTGAACGTGCCGGGCGTCGTCCAGAAGCGCGACGAGTCCGTGCTGCTGTCGGACGCGCCGTTCTTCATGGCCGCGCGCCACATGACCGACCACGAGATCCTGCTGAAGGTCCAGAAGTGGATCCAGGACGACCGCGCCGGCCTCTTCCTGAAGATCCTGGACAACCCGCGCACGACCCTGCCCGAGCTGGCTGACGCGCTGCGCCGCTACCACCACCTGGTGGGCGAGGGTTCCTCGCTGCAGCCCTCGACGGTCACCAACATGCACGTCTCGCTGGTGCGGCGCTTCCTCACCGAGCAGCTCGACTACATCAAGGTCGCCAAGGAGTTCGTGACGGTCGCCGACCTGCGCGCCCTGGTCGACCGCCTGATCATGCCCGTGGACGGCACCGGCAAGCTGGGCGGCAAGGGCTCGGGCCTGATCCTCGCCGAGCGCATCCTGGCCCGCGCCTCCACGCCGGACCGGCCCGTCGGCGAGGTCCACGTCCCGCGCACCTGGTACCTGGCGTCCGACGCCACGCTGGAGTTCATCGCGCACAACGACCTCGAGGACGTCATCGAGCAGAAGTACAAGGAGATCGGGCAGGTCCGGCAGGAGTACCCCAACATCATCCAGCTCTTCAAGCACTCGCCGCTGCCGCCGCACCTGCGCCAGGGCCTGGCCGCGGCGCTGGACGACCTGGGCGAGGTGCCGCTGATCGTGCGCAGCTCCAGCCTGCTCGAGGACCGCTTCGGCACCTCGTTCTCCGGCAAGTACAAGAGCCTGTTCCTGCCCAACCAGGGCGAGCGCGGCGAGCGCCTCGACGCCCTCTGCGACGCCATCACCGAGATCTACGCCTCGGTGTTCGGGCCCGACCCCGTCGAGTACCGCCGCGACCGCGGCCTGCTGGACTTCAGCGAGGAGATGGGGATCCTGATCCAGGAGGTCGTGGGCCGCCGCGTCGGCCGCTACTTCCTGCCGGCCTTCGCCGGCGTGGCCTTCAGCCGCAACGAGTTCCGCTGGTCGCCGCGGATCCGGCGCGACGACGGCCTGATCCGCCTGGTGCCCGGGCTGGGCACGCGCGCCGTCGACCGCGTCGGCGACGACTTTCCGGTGCTGGCGGTGCCGGGCCAGCCCAACCTGCGGGTGAACGTGGAGCTCGAGGAGATCGTGCGCTACGCGCCGAACAAGATCGACGTCATCGACCTCGAGCAGAACGCCTTCGTCACGCTGTCGATCGCCGACCTGCTGCGCGAGGTGGGCGGCCGCTACCCGGGTCTCGAGCTGGTGTTTTCGCAGCTGAACGAGGGCATGCTGCAGCGCCCGCGGCGCCTGATGTTCGACGCCGCGCACGACGAGCTGGTGGCGACCTTCGACGGCCTGATCAACGGCACGCCCTTCGTGCGCCACCTGCGCAACGTGCTGGTGATCCTCGAGGAGAAGCTGGGCACGCCGGTGGACATCGAGTTCGCCCACGACGGCGAGCGGTTCTACCTGCTGCAGTGCCGGCCCCAGAGCCACACCGACGACGCCGCCCCGGCGCCGATCCCCAAGAACCTGCCGGTCAAGGACGTCCTGTTCACGGCCGACCGGCACGTGTCCAACGGCTGGATGCCCGACGTCACCCACGTGGTCTACGTCGACCCCGACGCCTACGCGTCGCTCGAGGACCGCGCGAGCATGCTGGCGGTGGGGCGCGCGATCGGCGACCTGAACAAGCTGCTGCCGAAGCGCTGCTTCATCCTGATGGGCCCCGGCCGCTGGGGCAGCCGCGGCGACATCAAGCTGGGCGTGAGCGTGACCTACGCGGACATCAGCCACACCTCGATGCTGGTGGAGATCGCGCGGCAGAAGGGCGGCTACCTGCCCGACCTCTCCTTCGGGACCCACTTCTTCCAGGACCTGGTGGAGGCACGCATCCGCTACCTGCCGCTGTACCCGGACCGCGACGGCATCGTGTTCAACGAGCAGTTCCTGCTGGGGGCGCGCAACCTGCTGCCCGAGCTGCTGCCCCAGTACGCCGAGCTCGCGGGCACGCTGCGGGTGATCGACGTGCCGGCCGAGGCCGGGGGGCGCGTGCTGCGCGTGCTGATGAACGCCGACCTCGACGAGGCCCTCGCCTGCTTCGTCGAGCCGGGGCAGGAGCGCGGCACGGGCGCCGACGCGGCGGCCGAGCTGATCGGCCAGCCCGGCGAGGTCTGGCGCTGGCGCCTGCAGATGGCCGAGCGCATCGCGCGCGACGTCGACGCGGCGCGCTTCGGCGTCAAGGCGATGTACGTCTTCGGCAGCGTGAAGAACGCGACGGCCGGCCCGGCCAGCGACATCGACCTGCTGGTCCACATGGAGGACGACCCGGTGCGGCAGGCGGCCCTGCGGGTCTGGCTCGACGGCTGGAGCCGCTGCCTGGCGGAGATCAACTACCTGCGCACCGGCTACCGCAGCTCCGGGCTGATCGACGCGCACCTGATCACCGACCGGGATATCGCCGAGCGGTCGAGCTTCGCCGTGAAGATCGGCGCGATCACCGACCCGGCCCGCGAGCTCCACCTCGGCGGCGGCGACGAGCCGGCCTGATCCCCTAGAGCAGGGCGCGCGCGGCCGCGTCGGGGTCGTCGGGGTCGAAGCGCATCAGGGCCAGCTCCGGCCCGTCGTGGGCGCCGTTGCAGGCCAGGGTGTCGCCGATCGTCGCGCGCCAGGCGCCGGTCAGCCGCGCGGCCTCGTGCACGTGGCCGTGCAGCGACAGCGGCGGCCGCCGCGCCTCGAGGAACCTGCGGATCGCGATGCTCCCGATGTGCACGTCCAGCGGCACGTGGTCGACCGACCTGCCGTCCAGGGCGGCGCGGTCCAGGTCGCAGCCGTACGGCGGGCAGTGGAACAGGCAGACCGCGCGCGACAGGTCCCCGTCTCCCGCCAGCTCGTCCAGCTCCGCCGCGATCGTCGCCAGCCGGATCTCGCGCTCGTCGCGCGCGACGGTGCGCCGTCCCTCCTCCGGCGACAGGCAGCCGGGATCCACGTAGCGCGACACGTCGTAGCGCTCCCAGTCCTTGAGCAGGAACGGCGAGGGGGGGATGCAGGCGTAGCCCAGCACGCTCCGGTCGCCCCAGGCGACGCGCCGGCCGTGCGCCTGGATCCAGAGCCCCTCGTGTTCGCCCGCGGCGAGGCCGGGCAGCTCGTCGGCGGGATCGTCGTTGCCGGGGATGAGGAAGACCGCGGGGTAGGCGGCGCCCAGGCTCGCGCGCAGGCGGCGGAAGCCGGCGGCCAGCACTTCGGCGACGAAATCGCCGCCGGCGACCAACCGGTGCGGCAGCAGGTCGCCGCCCAGGAACAGGGCGGCGGGGCGTTCGGCGGCGGCCGCGTCCCAGAGCTTGCGGTAGCGGTCCGGGCGGCCGTGCAGGTCGGTCGCGAAGTGGCAGAGGCCCATGCCCATCCTCCCTCGGTCGGCGGCCATGGTGCGCCCCGCGCCGGCGACGCGCAACCACGGATCAACCAGGAGTGGAACACGCCTGTATCCGGGCCGGAACGGTCGGCGCGGCATGTGCATCCGCCGGTGCGGCATCTGTGAATAATGTTTGCGTCCGCACCGTCGCCACCTAAATTTGTTGGAGTTTCAACAGGTGCAACCGACCTCACGGTTGTCCTCGGACGGTCCCTCATCGCGGGAGAGCCGACATGGCTGAATTCAAGGCTTTCATGGATCAGGTCGTGGCCAAGAACCCCGAGCAGAAGGAATTCCACCAGGCCGTGCAGGAGGTCGTGGAGTCCCTGTGGCCCGTGCTCGACAAGCGCCCCGAGTACCGCAAGGCGAAGATCATGGAGCGCATCGTCGAACCTGAGCGCGTGATCCTGTTCCGTGTGCCCTGGATCGACGACAACGGCGAAGTCCAGGTCAACCGCGGCTTCCGCATCGAGATGAACAGCGCCATCGGCCCGTACAAGGGCGGCCTGCGCTTCCACCCGAGCGTCAACCTGGGCATCCTGAAGTTCCTCGCCTTCGAGCAGGTCTTCAAGAACGCGCTCACCACGCTGCCCATGGGCGGCGGCAAGGGCGGCTCGGACTTCGATCCCAAGGGCAAGAGCGACAACGAGGTCATGCACTTCACGCAGAGCTTCATGACCGAGCTGCAGCGCCACATCGGCCCCGACACCGACGTGCCCGCCGGCGACATCGGCGTGGGCGGCCGCGAGATCGGCTTCATGTTCGGGCAGTACAAGCGCATCCGCAACGAGTTCACCGGCGTGCTCACGGGCAAGGCCCTGAAGTGGGGCGGCTCGCTGATCCGCCCGGAGGCCACGGGCTACGGCGCCGTGTACTTCGCGCAGGAGATGCTCGCGACCCGCAAGCAGGACCTCAAGGGCAAGACCTGCCTGGTGTCCGGCTCGGGCAACGTGGCCCAGTACACGGTCGAGAAGATCCTCGACCTCGGCGGCAAGCCGGTGACCTTCTCCGACTCCGCGGGCTACATCTACGACGAGCAGGGCATCGACCGCGAGAAGCTGGCGTTCGTCATGAACCTGAAGAACGTCAAGCGCGGCCGCATCAAGGAGTACTGCGACAAGTACCCGAAGGCCGTCTACAAGGCCATCGATCCCGGCGCCGCGTTCAACCCGCTGTGGGACCACAAGGCCGACTGCGCCTTCCCCAGCGCCACCCAGAACGAGGTCAACGCCAAGGACGCGGCGAACCTGCTGCGCAACGGCGTCTACGTGATCTCCGAGGGCGCGAACATGCCCACGGTCCCCGCGGGCGTCGAGCAGTTCGTCGACGCGAAGATCCTCTACGGCCCCGGCAAGGCCGCCAACGCCGGCGGCGTGGCGACCTCGGGCCTCGAGATGTCGCAGAACAGCATGCGCCTCTCCTGGAGCCGCGAAGAGGTCGACGCGAAGCTGCACGGCATCATGAAGTCGATCCACAAGAACTGCGTGGAGACCGCCGAGGCCTTCGGCACTCCGGGCAACTACGTCAACGGCGCCAACATCGCCGGCTTCCTGAAGGTCGCCGACGCGATGATGGACCAGGGCGTGGTGTAAGCGGACACCGCTGAACCACCCGACCGGCAGGGTCGGGGGACGCGCCCCGGGCACCTCGTGTGCCCGGGGCGCTCGACTTACGGGGCCCCGCGCCCTCCTGGCGCAGGACCCCTCCAGACGCCCCCGACCCTGCCGGTCGGGTGGTCCAGCGGTGCGGCCGCTCACGTGCAGTCGGAGGGGGAGCGGCCCCCCTGGAGCGCACCTACGCGGCATGATATGATGGCTCTCTAGGATGTCACCCATGCTTGGAGGTGTCCGTGATGCGTACGATCCGAGTGTCGGTCGCGGCCGTGCTCCTAGCCGCGCTGGCGGGGACCGCCGTTGCCGCGGACTACTGGCCGCTGACGCCGGGGGCGACCTTCACCTACCAGTGGTCCGACGGGCCCCTGAACGTCGAGATCCTGCAGAACTCCAATCCGGCTTGGTTTTCCAGGAGCTACACGAGCGCCCAATGCGCCGGATCCGGAACCTATCGACTCGACGACGACGGGGACGTCCTGTGGGGCGGGTCCGGCTGGGTGTGCAAGTCCTGGGTCGACCCCGACTACTTCACGCTCACGCCGCCGGTGCTGTTCCTGGACCTGCCGCTCACGGTCGGCAAGCAGTGGCAGAGCGAGACGACGGTCGACTACGGCTACGGCTCCTTCGCAGCAACGCTCCACTGCTCCGTGACCGGCACGGAAACGGTCACGACGCCGGCCGGCGACTTCGAGACGATGGTGATGCAGATGATCACGTTCGACGGCCCCTGGTTCCTGCGTCAGTGGACCTACAAGCTGCACCGGCAGCTCGGCCCGGTGATCGACGAGGGCGGAGAACTGGTCGACTGGACCGGCGTCTTATCGTCCGACGAGTCGACCTGGGGCGAAGTCAAAGCGCTCTACGCCCGCTGAACCGTTCCTCCGCCGGTTGCACCAGTTCCGGCTGCGAAATCGTCCCTGCCATGCCCATGCTGCTGTTCGACTCGGATCCGCACATCCTGCCGAGACAGGGGTGTCCTGCAGGCCCTGGAGCCAGGATGGCGGAAGGGCCGGAAGGCCAAGCGAGTCGGGCACAGGATGTGCCCGACGAGCGCCCCCTGTCTCGGCAGGATGTGCGGATCCGAGTCGCATCACAGCATGGGTAGGGACAATTCTACTGATGACTGGAAATCCCCAGCGCATCGTGAA
>JAURXS010000246.1 GCA_030654305.1 bacterium
CTTCGCGCCAGCGGACCAGCGCGCCCGCCTCCTGCGGCCGCACCAGCAGGGCGACGGCCTGTTCCGCGTCCACGCCCAGCTTGCGGTCGACGAAGGCGACGCGCCCGAAGGCCCCGAGCCGCGGCTCGTAGACCAGCGTCGCGTCGGCGACGTCCAGGCGCCCGCGCTCCGCTTCGAGGGCGGCCAGGGCCGCCTCGCGGGACAGGGTCGCGGGCGCCCAGGCTTGCGGCACCGCGGGCGGCAAAGGGGGTGGCGCGGCGAGGAGGGACGCGGAGTCGCCGGTTGTCGTCGCGGTGGTCACCGTCGGCGCCGGCGCGGCGGCGGTCGTCGTGGCGGTCGTCGTGTCCGTCGTCGCACCCCGCGTGAGCGAGCGGATCTGGTCGCGCGTCAGGGGACCGCGCAGGTAGCTCATCGCCCAGCGCGTCTGCATCAGGACCGGCCCGTCGGCGTGCGTGTCGTGCAGCAGGAAGACGCGCTCGCCCAGGCCCGACAGCAGCGCGTCGGCCGTCTTGCGGTCGAAGCCGCCGGCCGCGGAGGCGAGCCCGTCGAGCACGCGCAGCTTGTCGCGCTCGGTCTGCAGCTTGCCCAACAGCCAGATGCCGGCGTTCCCGAGCGCCTTGTAGTCCAGGTCGACGGGGTTCTGGGTGGTCAGCACCACGCCCAGGCCGCAGGCGCGGGCCTGCTTCAGCAGGGTCAGCAGGGGTTTCTTGCTGGGCGGCTCGGCCGTCGGCGGCAGGTAGCCGAAGACCTCGTCCATGTAGAGCAGCGCCCGCAGGCTGGTGGTGCCCGGCTGGCGGCGCATCCAGGCGACGACCTGCTCCAGCAGGAGCGTCGTGAAGAACATGCGCTCCGCGTCCTGCAGGTGCGCGATCGAGAAGATGGCGTGGCGCGGCCGGCCGTCCGGCGCCCGCAGCAGCGCGTCGACGTCCAGCGGCTCGCCCTGCAGCCAGGACGCGAACGACGGCGCCGCGACGACCGCGTTCAGGGCCATGGCCAGCTCGAAACGCTCCTGCGGCGGGAAGAAGACGTCCACCTCGAAGACGCCGAGCTTGTCCACGGGCGGCTTCTGCACCGCCGTGATCAGCTGCACCAGGTCCAGGTCGCGGCCCTCGCGCCAGGCGTGCTCGAAGATCGTCGAGAGCAGGATGTGCTCGCGGCCGCGCAGGGGGTCCGCGTCGACGCCGGCCAGGCCGAGCAGGGCGCCGACGGTGCCCGCGATCTGCTCGCGACGGGCCTCCTCGTTCCCCTCCCAGCCGCCGGTCGGCGCGCGCAGCGAGGCGAGGATGGACACCGGGGTGCCCGCGTCCGAGCCCGGGGTGTAGATGCGGAACTCGGCGCTCGCCTTCAGGCGGCGGATGCGGTCGGGATCCTGGTCCCAGGCGGCGAGCCCCTCGCGCCAGGCGGTCGCCGTGGCGGCGGCGCATTCCTGCGGGGTCTGGCCCTTGCGGCGTGCGTCGTCGGGGTTGACCCAGGGCAGGAAGTCCTCGGGCCGCAGTTCGGGGAACGTGAGCAGCAGGTTGGCGAGGTCGCCCTTGGGATCGATGATGATCGCCGGCACGCCGTCGAGCGCCGCTTCCTCGAGCAGGGCGACGCACAGCCCGGTCTTGCCCGAGCCGGTCATGCCCACGCAGACGGCGTGGGTCGTCAGGTCGCGGGCGTCCAGCTGCAGGTGCGCGTCGGGCTTCACGCCGGTGACCGGGTCGAATTCCTTGCCGAGGTAGAAGGCTCCGAGCCGCTCGATCGGTGGCATGGCCGCGCTCCCGCGCTAGACGACGAACTGGCCGTCGCGCATCAGTTGGCGGTGCGATCCGTCCTCGTAGGCGACGTCCATCGAGGGCGTGTGGAACAGGTAGTCGATGTGGACGCTCGAGTGGTTGCAGCCGCCGGGCATGTCCTCGTTGCTGCCGAAGGCGATGTGCGCCGTGCGCAGGGCCTTCTCGTCCTCCAGCATGCAGCCGACCAGGCGGGCGCCCGGGTTCAGGCCGATGCCCAGTTCGCCGACGACGCTCGCGCTCGCGTCGGTCGCGCACAGCGCCTCGATCTCGGCCCGCAACGCGGCGTCGGCGCAGGTCACCCGCGTCACGTGGCCGCCGGACAGATCGAGGGTGACCGGCGCCGCGGGCTTGCCGATGGCGCCGATGGGGCCGTCGGCCACCAGCACGCCCTCGCCCTCGGTCTCGACCGGGGCGCAGTAGACCTCGCCGCAGGGCAGGTTGACGCCGGTCTCGACGGTCGCGTGCAGGTCGGACTGGAACGTCCGCCCGCGCAGGCCCAGCACCAGGTCGGTGCCGCCGGGCGCGGTGATGCGGACCGAGACGGCGTCGCGCAGGTTGTCGATCAGCCGGTCGGCGCGGGTGCGCATGGCCGCGTAGTCCACGGCCAGCGGGCCGTCGTCGAGCATCGCCTCGGTGATGCCGGGCGCGTGGCCGAGGCGGATCCGCTGCGTGGCCTCGATGGCGTGGATCCAGGCGATGCGGAAGGGCACCTCGGCATTCGCCGCGGAGAAGGCGTTGATCACCACGGTGCGGCCGGCGAGGCGGTCGATCATGCCCGCGGGCGGCGCGGCGTGGGGCCGGCCCTGTTCGGGGATCAGGTAGGTGTCGGTGTCGCAGCCCTCGGCTTCGGCCGTCGCGGCGAACACCTCGGCCACGCCGCGGGTGACCGTGTCGGTGACGATCAGGACACGGTCGTGGCGCTTCAAGTCCAGCACGTTGGTCAGCGCGCTGCGCGCGGCGCGGACGCGTTCTTCGCGGTTCGTCATCGTCGCCCTCCCGGCGGGGTGGTGGGCTCCCTCGCGCGCAAGATGGGCCTTTCCCGGCGGCTTGTCCAGCGGCGGCCGCCGGCAGTGGGTGCCGGCGGAGGGTGCCGGAAGCGGACCGGCCGCGATTCCCGTCCTTGGGAAGCGCGGCCGGCGATGACACGTGTCGCGGGGACCATAGCAGATTCCGGATGCGCCGTGCGCGCAATCTTGCGCCGGCGGCCGGTCGGGTCCAGGATGGGGAGCGGGAGGATCCGAAATGAATGTCGACCCGCACGCCGACCGCGAACGCCGCCTGCATTTCCTGAACCGCCGCCTCGCCGCCGCGCAGAAACGGTGGTCGCTGTTCGCCGACGGCGACCGCGTCCTGCTCGGCCTGTCCGGCGGCATGGACAGCGTGACGCTGCTGCATCTGCTCGCGCGCCGTCGCCGCGACGCGACCTGCGGGTTCGCGCTGGCCGCGATGCACGTGGAGTTCCCGGAAGCGGAAGGCCGCGCGGAGCGTCGCCGGCGGCTGGAGGATCTCTGCTCCGGCCTGGACGTGCCGCTGGCGTTCGCGGCGGCCGATCCGGACCCCGGGCCGCCCGCGGGCGCGCGTCCGGCCCACCCCTGCTTCCGCTGCGCCCGCGAGCGGCGGCGGTTGCTGTTCACGCACGCCGCGGAGCACGGCTTCGGCAAGCTGGCGCTGGGCCATCACCTGGATGACGCCGCCGAGACGGTGCTGATGAACCTGCTGTTCAAGGGCGGGCTGGAGGGGCTGCCGCCGCGACGCGACTTCTTCGACGGGCGCGTGGCGCTGGTCCGCCCCCTGCTGCTGGCCGAGAAGGCCGAGATCGCCCGCGCCGCGGCCACCCTCGATTTCCCCTTCGTGCCCTGCCTCTGCGGCCGCGCGGTCGGCGGCCTCGGCTCCGAACGCGACCGCGCCCGCGACTACCTGCATTCGCTGGGTCGCAACGCCCGCACCGCCAAGCGGCACCTGTTGCGCGTCTCGCTGAGGGAACGCCCGCCCGAGGTCCGGCCCTGAACGGGACCGGCCGCGGCCCCACCCGGGGACCGCGGCCGGTGTTCGCTCCGGCGTGGACCGGCCGGATCGCCTAGCGGGCCGCTCTGGCGGCGATCGCCGCGGCCATGTCGGTCGTGGTCGAGTCGCCGCCCATGTCGTAGGTGCGGACCTGGCCCTCGGCGATGACCTCGGCGACGGCCCGCTCCAGCCGCGCCGCCAGGTCCTTCTCGCCCAGGTGGTCGAGCATCATCTTGGCCGACAGGATCATGGCGATCGGGTTGACCTTGTTCAGGCCGACGTACTTCGGGGCCGAGCCGTGGCTGGGCTCGAAGATCGCGACCTCGTCGCCGATGTTGGCCGAGCAGGCGAAGCCCAGCCCGCCCACCAATTGGGCGCACAGGTCGCTGATGATGTCGCCGAACATGTTGCTGGAGACCAGCACGCCGTAGTCCTGCGGGTTCTTGATCAGCCACATGCACATCGCGTCGATGTTGGTCTCCCACAGCGCGATGCCGGGGAACTCTTGGGCGATCTTGCGGGCCTCGCGGACCATCAGGCCCGAGGTCTCGCGCACCACGTTCGGCTTCTCGACCACCGTGACGGACTTGTAGCCGAACTTCTGCGCGTACTCGAAGGCGTCGCGCACGATCTGCTGGCAACCCTTGCGCGTGAAGATGCGGCAGCTGACCGCGATGTCCTCGTTGGCGGTCGCGTCCATGCGCCCCATCTGCGTGGGATGCGTCTTCTTCATGGCGTCGCGGATCTCCTGCGGCAGGGGGTGCCACTCGACGCCCATGTACAGGTCCTCGGTGTTCTGGCGGAAGACCACCAGGTCGAGGTCCTCGCGGAAGTTCAGCGGGTTGCCCGCGTAGGCCTTGCAGGGGCGGAGGTTGGTGCGCAGGTTGAACTTCTGGCGCAGGCCGACGATGGGGCTGCGGTAGACGTGCCCCTTGCCCCTCAGCTCGGGGATCAGCTCCAGCTCCGCCTCCTCCTTCGGCTTGCTCGTGATGGCGCCGAACAGGGCGGCGTCCACGTCGCGCAGCATCGCCAGGGTGCGGTCGGGCAGCGGGTTGGCCTCGGTCCGCCAGATCTCCCAGCCGATGTCGCCGTGGATGTACTCGGCGTCGAAGCCCATCGCGTCCAGGACGGTCCTGGTCGCGTCCATCACGTCCACGCCCACGCCGTCGCCGGGCATCCAGCCGATGCGGTACTTGGCCATCGCACGAACCTCCTGCAAGGGTCGCCCACCTGTCGTCGGATCGCTCTTCCGCGGCGGCCCCGGTCCCGGGGTCGTCGCGCGGTGCGGTTGCTGGACTCCAAGATACACGGGGAGCGAGGCCGCGAAAGACGAATCAGCGGCCTGCCCGTTCGTCGTGGAAGGGCAAGGCGGGGTCGCGGGGGCCGGACGAGTCCGCTGCGCGGTCGTCGGCGGCGATCTCGGCCTCCAGGACGCGGTGGAGTTCCCGGATGTCGGCCTCCGTCGCCCGGGCGGCGTTGCGGGCCGCCAGCCGGATGTTCACGGTCAGGGCGACCGCGATGAAGAACAGGGGGATGGCGAACGGCAGCCAACGGCGGCGGCGGTGGGCCCCCAGCAGGCGCACGCACCCCAGCGTGCCGGCGGCCAGGATCACGCAGAAACCCACCGCGGCCAGGTAGAGGGCGCGCACGTTCAGCCACTCGCCGCTGCCGGCGATCAGGGAGGCCGGGATCACCGTGATGTAGGCCCAGGCGATGAAGAAGCGCAGCGCCCGGCTGCCGAACAGGAAGCCGAAGAAGCTGAAGCTCACCAAGCCCAGGGAGACCAGGGTCCGCAAGAGCACGCGCCACTCGTAGACGAAGCGCACGGCCGGGTGCGAGGACGTCACGAGGTCGCTGACCTGGAGCGGGAACACCAGCAGGTTCAGGTAGCGGAAGACCGTCTTGAAGGCGTCCCAGGCCTTCTCCGCCGCGCCCGGATGGTAGTCCAGGTGCGCCGGTGGCTGCTCGTAGCCCCACAGGACCTTCGCGACGTAGAACGACACGCCCACCGCGAGCAGGATCAGCAGGGACGGCGAGAGGACCGAACGGCCGCCGCGCTCCCGGTAGAACAGGAGCTTGTAGACCATCAGGCAGCCCAGGAGCGAGAACGAGGCCGGGCGCGTCAGCCCGGCCAGGACGAACACGGCGAGGCCGACCAGGAACCAGGGGGTCCGCAGCCGGCCCCCGTGCCGGAAATCGTTGCGGATCATGCAGTAGAGGACGACCAGGTAGAACAGCGCGATCAGCAGCGATTCCAGGCCGGCGAGGCTGAGCAGGCCCTTGCCGTAATGGCCGACCGCGAGGGCGAAGAGCAGCGACGACGTCAGCGCCATCCGCTCCTGCGGGAACAGCATGTTGACCAGCAGGTAGACCACGAAGGCGTTCAGCCCGTGAACGGCGAGGTTGACGGCCAGGTAGCCCGCGGGGTCGTGCCCGAAGACGCCGGATTCCAGCAGGAACACCACCTGCAGCAGGGGCTGGCTGAAGTACGTGCCGAGGTGGCTGAAATAGCCGGCCAGGTTGCCCTGCAGGACGTGGGCGTCGTGGAGGATCTCGAAGTCGACGGGGTTCCACAGGGGCGTGTCCAGGACGTGGCGGAACACGGCGAACACGACCGCCTCGAGCAGCAGCAGGACCGATAAGTGGTTCCAGGGTCGACGCATGGGGAATCCTGTCCGCATTCCGCGTACGGTCTCGGTTCCGTCGCCCGCCATCATGCTCTATGATGTGCCGTCGGGCAACCTCGGGTCGGGACGGCGGTCGTGCCGCCGCCCGGCTCCCACTCCATCGGCAGGAATCCCGCGTGCCTTACGTCTCCCGCGGCGGCGACAAGCTGGCCTGCGCCCTGGACGCCTTCGGGATCGACCCCGCCGGTCTGGTCTGCGCCGACCTGGGCTGCAGCACCGGCGGCTTCACCGACGTGCTGCTGCAGCGCGGCGCCCTGCGCGTCCACGCCGTGGACACGGCCTACGGGGTGCTGGACTGGCGCCTGCGCAGCGACCCGCGCGTGGCGGTCCACGAGCGGACCAACGCCCTGCGCGTCGAACTGCCCGAGCCCGTCGCCCTGGTGGTCGTCGACGCCGGCTGGACGCGGCAGGAGCGGATCATCCCGCGCGCCCTGGCCCTGCTCGCTCCCGGCGGGAGCGTCGTCAGCCTGATCAAGCCGCACTACGAGGCCCCGCCGTCGTCCCTGGTGGACGGTCGGCTGCCTCCGGACGAGTCCGCGCGCGTGATGGACGGTGTCCTGGCGACCCTGCGCGGGCTGGCCCGCGTCGTGGCCGGCCCGGTGGACTCGCCCGTGCCCGGCGGCAAGGGCGGCAACCTCGAATTCCTGGTCCACCTGGCGGCGAGGGATCCCGCGGCCCCGGCCTGACCCCAGCCGGCGGTTGCCACGGCCGTCCGTTCGGCCTACCCTGCCGCGATCGGACCCGCGAACCCCGACCCCGGAGTGACCATGTGCATTCATCCTGAGCGCCTAGCCATCCGCGCCCTCGCCGGATTCTTTCTCACCGTCTGGCTGGGGGGTTGCGCCTGCGGACCGCGTTGCGCGGAAGTGGCCTATGCCGCGGCGCCCCTCGTCACCGCCGCGGAGCTGGTCGCTTCACCGTTGCCGCCGTCGCCGCCGGTGCGCGGGGAAGGCCCCTGGAACCTGACCATCTTCCACATCAACGACACGCACACCGCCTTCACGCCCGAGCCCGCCACCTGGCGGGACGACCACGCGCCCGCCGGCGGGATCGTGGCGCTGGCCTCCCACCTCGAGGAGCAGCGGCGCAGCGCGCCGGCGTCGCTCCTGCTGGACGCGGGCGATTTCATGACCGGCAACCCCGTCGGCGAGATCGAAATCGACGGCGTGCTGGGCGGCGGCTGGATCGACATGCTGAACCAGCTGGGCATCGACGCCGGGGTGATCGGCAACCACGACTTCGACCTCGGGCGCGCGAACGCGCGCCGCCTGGCCGACCGCGCCGCCTGGCCGATCATGGCCCTGGACCTGCGCGACGAGCGCGGCGAGCTGGAGTTCGCGGACGCGCCGGTGATCCTCGAGCGCGGCGGCCTGCGCGTCGGCGTGATCGGGGTGACCTGCTCGGAGCTGTTCGACGTGACGGCCGACGTGCGCGTGGCGGGTCTGCGTCTGGAGGACCAGCGCGCGGTGATCCGGCGCTGGATCGCCGAACTGGACCCGAAGACCGACCTGCTGGTGCTTCTCACCCACGACGGGCTCGACGTCGACCAGAAATTGGCCCGCGACCTGGCCGGGTCGGGCCTGGACGTGATCGTCGGCGGGCACTCGCACAGCCGGACCCGCGAACCGCGCCTGGTCGGCGGCATCCTGGTCGTGCAGGCGGGCAGCCACGCCAAGAACCTGGGCCGCCTGGACCTGCGCGTGGCCGACGACCGCGTCGTCGCCTACGACGGCCGCCTGGTCGAGGTGTTGGCCGAGGGGCGCCGCGCCGCCCCGGCGCTCGAGGCGCTGGCGGAGTCCTACGCCGCCCGCGTGGATGCCGTGTTCGGCCAGGTCATTGGCCGGCTGACTCGCGACTGGCGCCGCGACGGCCGCGAGGAGAGCAACGTCGGCAGCTGGATCTGCGACCGGCTGCGCGAGGCGGCCGGCGCCGACGTTGCGCTGCTGAACTCCGGCACCCTGCGCCGCGACTTCCTGGCCGGGCCGGTGACCCTGCTGGACATCCACTCGCTGGTGCCGTTCAACAACACGCTCGAGACGTTCCGCATCGACGGCGCGGGACTGCGCGGGATCGTGCTGGCGAACGCGCGCACGGCCGAGACAGGCGACGAGGGCATCCTGCAGGTGTCGGGCCTGCGCTACGCCTACGCCTGGGCCGATTCCACGCCCGAGTTGCTCGAACTGACCGTGGGCGGGGAACCCCTGGACCCGGCGCGCGTCTATACGGTCGCGTGCCCCGACTTCGTGGTCCAGAAGGCCCGCATCTACATGGACATGGACCCGCCGGCCTCGAGCTATGCCGGCCGGACGATCACCGAGGCGATCGCCGACGCCGTGCGCGAAGCCGGCGTCGTCGACGCGATCACCGACGGGCGCATCACGCGCCGCTGACCCAAGAAGGAGATGACGCTCATGGCGCACGAGATCGATTACCAGATCCTGGGCGACGACCTGCAGGCCGTGGTGGTGGAGCTGGATCCCGGCGAGGCCGTGCAGGCCGAAGCCGGCGCGATGCTCTACATGGAGAACGGCATCGAGATGAACACCGGCACCGACGGCGGCATCTTCAAGGGCCTCAAGCGCGCGGTCACCGGCGAGAGCTTCTTCATCACCACCTTCAAGCACGGCGGTTCGGGCAAGAGCCACGTGGCCTTCGCGGCGCCCTACCCGGGCCGCATCATCCCGCTGCACATGAAGGAGCTGGGCGGCTCGCTGCTCTGCCAGAAGGACGCCTTCCTCTGCTGCGCCTACGGCATCGACATCACCATCGCCTTCACCAAGCGCCTCGGCGCCGGCATGTTCGGCGGCGAGGGCTTCATCCTGCAGCGCCTGGCCGGCGACGGTCTGGCCTTCGCCCACGCCGGCGGCGCGATCATCGTCAAGGACCTGGCCCACGGCGAGCACCTGCGCGTGGACACCGGCTGCCTCGTCGCCTTCCAGGAGTCGGTCGACTACGACATCAAGTTCGTCGGCGGCTTCAAGAACGCCCTGTTCGGCGGCGAAGGCCTCTTCTTCGCCAGCCTGACCGGCCCCGGCCGCGTCTACCTGCAGACGCTGCCCCTGAGCCGACTGAGCGACCGCATCCTGTCGGCCCGCGGCGGCAACCGCGACGAGCACCGCGGCGTCGGCGGGTTGGTCGGCGGGAAGGGGCTGCTCGGGGACCTGCTCAGCGGCGGGAAATAGGCCCGGCCGCACATCAGGGCTTCCCTCGCAACGCGTTGCCGCGCTACGATATGGCAACGCAGAACGGCGGGAGGCGATGTGCGGGTCGACCGGCAGCGACAGGATGAGACGCGGCTCGACGAACGGGCGCTGGCAGCCGGCCTGCAGGCCGGCGACCCGCGGGCGCGACGGGAGTTCTTCCTCGCCGCCCACGACGCGGTCTACGCCTACGCGTGCCGCCTGACGCGCGACGTCGACCTGCGGCGCGACTGGACCCACGACGGCCTGCTGCGCCTCGCCCAGGAGGTGGCGGCGGGCCGTTTCGTCTACCGGCGGCCGGGATCGTTCTGGGCCTGGTTCCGCGCGCGCGCCCCCTTCGTGGTGCTCGACAGCCTGCGCGCGCGCCGGCGCCAGGAGACCCGCGAGCTGCCGTCGGACGCGGAGGACGGCGACCCGCCGGACCCGCCGGCTCCCGACGATCCCGCCCTCGACCTCGAGCGCCTGGAGATCCTGCACGCCGTGAACGCCTGCCTGGACGGGTTGCCGAACCCGGACCAGCGCCGGGTCCTGGCGCTGCTGCTGTTCGAGGAACTCTCGTACGAGGAGATCGCCGAGGCGGTCGACCGGCCCCTGAACACCGTCCGCACCGACATCCGGCGCGGCCGCCTGTCCCTGCGCACCTGCCTGTCCCTGCGCCTGGGCCTCAGGACGTGAGCGGGCGCGATGCAACTTTCGACCGGTCCGGCGCCGTGTTCACGGTGGAGGTGCGAGTGTGAACAGCGACTGCTCGAAGTTGCGCCGGCTGATCCTCGTCGAAGAGGATCTCGAGCCGCAGGAGCGGGACGGGGTGCGGGAGCACCTGCAGCGCTGCGCCGCCTGCCGCGCGCTGCGCGACCGCCTGCTCGCGGCCGAGGGCGTGGCGCGGTCGGTCGAGAACCTGCCCGAGACGGACGCGCCGCTCGCGTCGCTCAGCGAGGTCGAGCGCGCCCAGGCGCGCGCCAGCCTCACGGCGCTGCTCTCGGCGCAGGGTGCGCGGCCCCTGCCGTTCTGGCGTCGCCCGTTGCCGTTGGCGCTCGCCGCGGTCGCGGCGCTCGCCATCGTCTGGCCCGTCCTGCGCGAGGACTCTCCGGTGCGCGACCTGCGGGTCGGCTCGCCGCTGGTCCTGCGGGGCGATGACCCGGCGGCGGCCGCCGCGCCGCACGGCGTCAGCTTCCGTCTGGCGGAACCCGGTTACCCGGTCCTGATCCACGTCGACGGCGCCGGCGAGGTCCGCGTGATCCATCCGGCGGGCGGCGACCCTGCCGTGCGGCTCCCGGAGGGGCGGCTCGTGCTGCTGCCGCCGGTCGCGTCGACCGCGTGGCGCGAAGGGCTGGCGCCCGGACCCGAGACCTACCTGCTGGCCGTCGCCACCAAGAGCCCGCCTTCCACGATGCTGCTGCAGCCGCTGGCGGCGCCCCCCGCCGGGTCGCGGCGCGACGCGATCCGCGAGGCCGCGGCCCGCCTGGAGCGGGCGGTCGGCCCCGTGTCCCGCTGCGACGGTCCGGGCGGGAACTGATCCGTTCGGCATCTGCCCGCCCACGGCCTTCCGGCGCATCGTCGCGTGGGCAAGACCTCCGGATTGTGGTAGCCTCGATCCGCGTCGAGGAACCGACCATCCCCTCCGGAGCATCGCGTGCATGCGCAATCCCCTGATCCCGCTGGTGTCCGCCGCCCTCCTCGCCTGCGCGTTCGCCGTCGCCGCGGCGACGCCGGCTGACCTCGCCGCCCGCCTGGCCGCCCGCCTGGCCGATTGGCGCGCGCGTTCCCTGCCCGATTCCGTGGAGACGCTCGTCGCCGAGCTGCTGCCGGCCGCCCGCGTGCGGGGCGACGACGCGCTCGTCGGCGTGCTGGCGCTCGAACGCGGCATGACCCGCGTCGCCTACGGCCGCGCCGTCGACGGCGAGGCCGACCTGCGCGAAGCCCTGGCCTTGGCCGACGCGCGCGGCGACCCGCCGTCCGCCCACAAGGCCCTACGCTACCTGGCCGAGGCCTGCCAGCATCTGGGCCGACGCGACGAATCCGCGGCGACGTTCGCCGACCTCGAGCGCCGCGCGCGCGCGGCGGGCGACGGCTTCCACGTCGGCAAGGCGCTCTACGGGCTGGGCCGCCTGCGCTTCCGCGCGCGCGACCTCGCCGGCGCCGACTCCCTCTACTCGGCCGCCCGCCCCTTCCTGGAGGCCCACGCCGATTCGGCCGATCTCGCCGCGCTCTTCAACGGCCTGGGCAACTGCCGCGGCGGGCGCGGCGCCTACCGCGAGGCGGCCGTCCACTACGGGCGGGCCGCGGTCATGGCGCGCGGCGGCGGTTCGCGCTCGCTCGAAGCGATGGCCGTCAACAACCTCGCCGGGGTCGAGATGATCCTCGGCGATCCCGGCGCGGCCGTCGTCGGCTACCGCCGCGCCCGCGACATCCAGCGCGAGCTCGAACTCTGGCAGCAGGTCGGGGCGCCGTGGCGGAACCTGGCGTCGGCGCTGGTGGATCTGGGTTCCCTGGACGAGGCCCGCGCCGAGCTGGAGGACGCGCTGGCCTTCTGCCGGGAGCGGAGCTTCCGCGACGAGGAGGCCCTCACGCTCGTCCGGCTCGCGGAGGTCGATCTGGCCGCCGGCCGACCCGCCGCGGCGCTCGACCGCTACCGCGAGGTGCAGGCGCTCGGCCCCGACATCGCGCCGGACGCCCGCTGCAACGCGCGGCTGGGCGCCGCGGACGCGTTGCTGGGGCTGGGGCGCGGGGGCGAGGCGCTGGCGGAGTGCGCCGCCGCCGCGGCGCTGCTCGCCGGTCGCGACGACTTCACGCTCGGCATGCAGCTGGCCTCCGTGCACGGCCGCGTGCTGCGCGCGCTCGGCCGCCACCGCGAGGCGCTCGCCGTCGTGGGGCCGGCGCTCGCGGCGGCGACGGCCGCCGACCTCCCGCGCAACCGGCTGCCGCTGCTGGTCGCCGGCGCCGAATCGTGGCGGGCGCTCGGCGACGCCGACTCGGCCGGCGTCCGGCTCGACGAGGCGCAACGGCTCTGGGAGCGGGAGCGGGCGCTGCCGGCCGACCCCCAGTGGCGGGAGCGGCGCGGCGCGGAGGCCCAGCGCCTGTTCGACCTGCGCCTCGGGCTGGCCATGGACCGCGCGGATCCGGCGGCGGCGTTCGACGCCGCGCAGCGCTACAAGGCGCGCACGATGCTCGAGCGCATCCTGGGTCCCGGCGCCGACCTGCCGGCGGCGGGCGACGCTCCGCCCCTCACGCTGGCCGAGCTGCAGGGCGCGGTCCTGCGGCCGGGCGAGGTGCTGCTCGACCTGTACGTGGGGCGGGACCGGGGCTGGTTGTTCGTGGTCACGCGCGAGGAGCTCCACGCCAGGCCGCTGCCTGGCGGGGATGGCTGGG
Source organism: bacterium (assembly GCA_030654305.1). NCBI lineage: Bacteria > bacterium. The sequence continues at coordinate 13,036 of JAURXS010000246.1, forward strand.
AGTCGACCCTCGCGCCTCTGTTCGCCCAGCTCGCGCACCCCTTCGACGCCTTCGACGCGCGGTGCGTCGCGGCCGCGCGCGACACGCTGCTGGGCGCGCCGGGATCGCCGGCCGCGGCCGCGGTCGCCGGCGCGACGAAGGTCTTCGTCTGCCCGGACGGGATCCTGCACCACGTCCCCTTCGCCCTGCTGCTGGCCCCGGTCGATCCCCGGATCCTGCCCTCGGCGACCGTGCTCGCACACCTGCGAGAGCGCGCGGCGTCCACTGCGCACGCGCCGTCCACTGCGCGCGCGGCGCGCGTGCTGGCGGTCGCGGGGCGCGAGAACGCCGGACACCGGCGGCTGTCGGGCGCCGGCCGCGAGGTCGACCGCCTGCGGCGGCGCTTCCGCCACGTGACCGTGCCGTCGCGGGCGCGGTCCGACACCGTCGCCTTCGACGGGGCCGCGGCGGCGAGCTTCGACATCCTGCACCTCGCGAGCCACGGCGAGGTGGACGCGCAACGGCCCTGGAACTCGGCCTTCGTCTTCGGCGACGCGTCGCACCCGCAGCGCGTGCGCGCGGGAGACATCGCCGGCCTCGAACTCGGGGCGAGCTTGGCGGTGCTGTCGAGCTGCGGCAGCGCGGACGGCGGGCTGGTGGCCGGCGAGGGCGTGCTCGGGCTGGCCTCGGGATTCCTGGGCGCCGGCGTGCCTGCCGTCGTGGCCACCCTCTGGCCGGTCGACGACGAGGCGACCTCCCGCCTGATCGGGTTCTTCTATGACGAACTGGCCGCCGGGCGGTCGCCGGCGGCCGCGCTCGGGGCGGCCCGCGCGGCCCTGCGCGACGACCCCGCGACGGCGCACCCGTTCTACTGGGCGGGCTTCGTGCTGCTCGGGGAAGGGGAGGAGCCGATCCGCCTGCAGGCGCGCCGCCTCTCGCGGGGCGCGGTCGCCGCGGCGGTCGTGGTCGGCATCGCGGTCGCGTTCGCCGTGCCGGCGCTGCGAAACCGCCGAAACCGGCATCATATTTAAAAACAACATGTTATGAACTGCAAGCTCCGGATCGGCGCCCCGATGCATTCCATCGATCAAATCCTTGAAACTAAATGATTCCGGCAGCTCGTTTTCCTTGGGTGTGCATCCACCACCACCCCGGAGAGACGCCATGACCTCCTGCCAGAAATTCCTGTGCTCGGCGCTGCTGCTCGGCGCCTGCGCGCTCGCTTCGCCGGCCCACGGCGCGGCGCCGGCCTTCGCGGCCAAGGTGACCGCCATCGAGGCGGCGCAGTCCGCCGAACTGACCCGCCTCGGCGAAGCGATCGCGACCGCCGCCGATCCCGCCGAAGCGCTGGCGCTCCAGCGCTGCGCCGCCTACGTGAAGAACTCCAGCCGCCTCGCGCTGCAAGAGGCGCGACTCGAGGCGCAGCTCGAGGCCGCGCCCGACGATTCGCTGCGCACGAACCTGGCCGTCCTGGTCGAGGACCTGCGCGTGCGGGTCGAAGACCAGAGGACGCGCTTGCCGGCCGGTTACGCGTTCACGCCCGCGGCGCCCGCCGTCCAGGAGGTGCCGCCGTGCGCAGAGTGACACAGCTGTTGACCATCGGGATGCTGCTGGCGATCGCGGGAACGGCCGCGGCGGACATCGTGACGCGACCGGTCAAGGCCCGGCTCGACCGCCCGCAGCGCTTCGCCGTCGCGGGCCAGGAATTCGCCACCGCCGTGACGATCACAGCCGCGGCCGACGCGACCCTGCGCGACGTCGAGATCAAGGGCGAGGGTTGGAGCGTCTCGCGCTGGGAGGGCTCGCGCGAACTGACGCTCGCCGCCGGCGGCTCGGTGCGCTGGACGCTGTCGGCCACGCCGGACGCCGGCTTCGGACCGCTCGTGCTGTCGGCCCTGGTGGACGGCAAGCCGTGGCGCCAGAGCTTCGATCCCTCGCGCGAGGCCTACGGCGGCCTGCTGCCCACCGACAGCGACCTGGTGCCGCCGCGCCGCATCCGGGCGGCCGAGGGCGAGCAGTTCAGGGGGACGCCGCAGCTGACGATGGCCGAGCTGACGGCACTCGCCGCGGACGCACCGCCGCCCGCCGTGGCCGCCGATGGAGACCGCACGACCTGCAACGTCTACGGCAACCTCTACTACCTGCACGGCACCCAGAGCAAGGTGTTGCCGGCCTTCGGCGCCACCGTCTGGATCCAGGTGGTTCCCGCGTCCGGCTGGCCCTACTCGCTCGGGACGCAGCGCGTGAACGAGTTCGGCCGCTTCGAGATCGACATCCCCGCCGGGAGCACCTTCCGCATCTGCATGGCGGCCGTCAGCAACGCCGTGGTGGTGCAGGAGGACGGCGTCTGGGAGGACAACTACACCTGGACGACGACGAACTACACGCTGCCCGCGAACGCCACCAGCTACAACGCCGCCATCGTCTTCCCCAC
>JAURXS010000247.1 GCA_030654305.1 bacterium
CGAAGTCGAGGGTGTCGGGGGTCGCGACGATCGTCGCGGTCGGGGCGATCACGCCGAGCGTCAGCGTGCCCGTGGCCGCATCGCGCCCATCGTCCACGCGCACCGTCGCGGTGCAGGGCCCGGCCTGCGCCGGCGCGACCCACGCGACGACGGCCGCCGTCGTCCCCGCGGGAAAGACGCCGCGCGCCGCGCTCCAGGCGTAGGACAGCGGTTGACCCTCGGGATCGTCGGCACTCACCGAGAGGGAGAGCGTGTCGCCGGGGCCGACCGTCGCCGACGGCGCGGCCGACAGCGCCGCGATCACCGGCGGCCGGTTCGCGGGATCGGAGTCCAGGATGCAGCCGGCGGCCGCCAGGGCCGCGACGGACAGGTAGAAGACCAGTGGACGGGCGCGCATGTCGCTCCTCGCGGTTGCCCTCATTGTAGGTGGGATCGTCGCCGCGGACAACCGTCTGGCCCGGCGCCGCGCCCGGTGCTATCATGGGTCCCGAACAGGAGAATCCATGACTTCGACCCGCCACATCCCCCTGCCGACCCTCTACCGGGAGACCGACGCCTTCGCCGGTCTCGTGATGCCGGGCTCCGCCTGAGCCAAGCCGCAGCCATCCCGCATCACGTCACGCCGCTGGCGCCCCGCCGACGGCCCGGACCCGTTCCCGGGAGGATGTCATGAACGACCGCAAGGACCTGATCCGCGCCTACAAGGAGACCGTGCAGCCCGCCGGCATCTACGTCGTGCGCAACACCGTCGACGGCAGGATCCTGCTCGGCGCCAGCCGCAACCTGCCGGCCGGCCTCAACAGCCAGCGCGCCCAGCTGCGCTTCGGCGGCCACCGCAACCACGCCCTGCAGGCCGACTGGAACCGACTCGGCGAGGACGCCTTCACCATCGAATTCCTCGAAGAGCTGAAGCCCGCGGAAGGCAGTCGCGAGGTCCGCCAGGAAGACCTCGAAGCCCTGCTCGCCCTGCTGATCGCCGACCTGCGTCCCTGGGACGAGCGCGGCTACCACGCCCCGCCGCGCGAAGGGGCTTGATCCCGGGGCCTCCGACGTCCCGGAACGTGGAAGGGGAGCCCCTGCGGGCTCCCCTTCGTCGTCCGGATCGTGAGCGGCTCCCTACATCCCGAGATGGTGCGCTAAAAACGCCCACTCGTCCGCGACCTCCTCGATGATCTTCGCCGTCGGCTTCCCGCCCCCGTGCCCCGCCTTGGTCTCGATGCGGATCAGCACCGGCTTGTCGCAGCCCTGCGCTTCCTGGATGCGCGCGGCGTACTTGAAGCTGTGGCCCGGCACGACGCGGTCGTCGTGGTCGGCGGTGGTGATCAGGGTGGCCGGGTAGCAGGTCCCGTCCTTCAGGTTGTGGTAGGGCGAGTACGCGCGCAGCACGGGGAACATCTCGGGGTCCTCGCTGCTGCCGTAGTCGCTGGTCCAGGCCCAGCCGATGGTGAACTTGTGGAAGCGCAGCATGTCCATGACCCCGACCGCGGGCAGCGCCGCCGCGAACAGCTCGGGCCGCTGGTTGATCACCGCGCCGACCAGCGTGCCGCCGTTGCTGCCGCCCTGGCAGGCCAGGTGGGCGGGGGAGGTGTACTTCCCGTCGATCAGCCACTCCGCCGCCGCGATGAAGTCGTCGAAGACGTTCTGCTTGTTCTTGAGCATGCCGCCCTGGTGCCAGTCCTCGCCGTACTCGCCGCCGCCGCGCAGGTTGGCCATCGCGAAGACGCCGCCCATCTCGACCCACTGCAGGCGCGAGATCGAGAAGTAGGGCGTCATCGAGGCGTTGAAGCCGCCGTAGCCGTACAGCAGCGTGGGGTTCTTGCCGTCGAGCTCGAGGTCCTTGCGATGGACCAGGAACATCGGGATCTTCGTGCCGTCCTTGCTGGCGTAGAAGACCTGTTCGGTGGCGTAGGCGCTCAGGTCCACGTCGATCTCCGGCTCGCGGAACACGGTGCTGACGCCGGTCCCGAAGTCGTACTTGAAGATGGTCGGCGGGTAGAGGAACGACGTGAAGGTGTAGAAGCTCTCGGTGTCCGCGCGGTGGCCGCCGAAGCCGCCGGCGCTGCCGATGCCGGGCAGCTCCACCTCGCCCAGCGGGCTGCCGTGGTGGTCGAAGCGGTAGACGACGCTGTGGGCGTCCTTCATGTACTCGGCGACGAACTCGTCGCCGTTGATCATGCCCACGCCCTCCAGGGTGATGTCCTTCTGGGGGATCAGCTCGAACCAGGCGTCCTTGGCCGGGTTGGCGATGTCGACCGCGACCAGCCGCTTGCGCGGGGCGTCGAGGTCGGTCGTCAGGTAGAACACGCCGTCGTCGTGCTCGACGAAGCTGTACTCAGCCTCGAATTCGCCGAGCAGCTCCACGATCTTCGATGCGGGGTCGCGCAGGTCCTTGTAGAAGAGCAGGTTCTGCGGCGAGGTGCCCCGCCAGACCGTGATGATCAGGTAGTCGCCGCTCTCGGTCACGTCCCCGCCGAAACCCCAGTCCTGGTGGTCGGGGCGCTCGTAGACCAGGACGTCCTGCGACTGCGGCGTGCCCAGCTTGTGGTAGTACAGCTTCTGGAAGAAGTTGGCGCCGGTGAGGTCCTCGCCCGCCTTGGGCTCGTCGTAGCGGCTGTAGAAGAAGCCCTCGCCCTTCTCGTCCCAGCTAGCGCCGGAGAACTTGCTCCACTCGACCTTGTCGGTGAGGTCCTGGCCGGTGTCGATGTCGCGCACGTACCAGGTCTGCCAGTCCGAACCGCTGACGCTGGTGGCCCAGGCCATCTTCTTGCCGTCGCGGGCGATGCTCATCCCGGCCAGCGCGACGGTGCCGTCCTCGCTCAGGGTGTTCGGGTCCAGCAGCACGCGCGGCTCGGCGTCGAGGCTCTCCTGGACGTAATAGACGGACTGGTTCTGCAGGCCGCTGTTCTTCGAGAAGAAGTAGCGGCCGCCCTCCTTGAACGGGGCGCCGTACTTCGGGTAGTCCCAGAGCTCGGTCAGGCGCTGCTTGATCCGCTCGCGGGCCGGCAGCTTGGCCAGGTAGCCGTACGTCAGCTCGTTCTGGGCCGCGACCCAGGCGCGGGTCTGCTCGCTGTCGACGTCCTCGAGCCAGCGGTAGGGGTCGGCGACCGGCGTGCCGTGGTAGTCGTCGACGACCTCGACCTTGGCGGCGACGGGGTAGTCCAAGGGCATCTGGCTCTCCTGTCCGGAATCGCGACAGCCGCCGAGCGCGAGCAGCGCCAGAGCGGCCAGGAACGGCGCACGTTTCATGGGACGGACCTCTCGTTTCGGCTCGGGGGAGGCGGCGGGGAACCGGGCCATCATAGGACCCGGCGGCCCGCCTGTCACGCCTCAACGGGCTTTCCAGACGCCCCGGCCGCTGCTACCATGCGGGCATGTCCGGCCACGATCTGCGCATCCTCCACGAAGACAACCACCTGCTGGTGGTGGTCAAGCCCGCCGGCCTGCTCGCCCAGGGCGACAGCACCGGCGACGTCACGCTGCTCGACCTCTGCAAGGCGGACCTGAAGGCCCGCTTCGGCAAGCCGGGCAACGTCTACCTGGGGCTGGTGCACCGCCTGGACCGGCCGGTCTCCGGCGTGATGGTCCTGGCCCGCACCTCGAAGGCCGCCTCGCGGCTCAGTGAGCAGTTCCGCGACGGGCGCGTGCGCAAGATCTACCGCGTCGTCGTCGAGGGTGCGCCACCGGCGGACGAGGGCGAACTGGTCGGCTACCTGGCCGCCGAGGGGGACGCCGACGGCCGCACCCGCTGGTCCGCGACGCCCTTCCCGGGTTCGCGCGAGGCGCGCCTGCTGTACCGGTCGCTCGGCGACGCGGCCGGCCGCTCGCTGCTCGAGGTCCGGCCGCAGACCGGTCGGCGCCACCAGATCCGCGTCCAGCTCGCGGCCGCCGGCTGCCCCGTCGTCGGCGACGTGAAGTACGGCGCCCCGATCCCGCTGCCCGACCGTTCCGTCGCCCTGCACGCCTGGCGCCTGGAGCTGGCGCACCCCGTCGGCGACCGGCCGCTGTCCTTCACCGCTCCCGTTCCCGAACGCGCGCCCTGGTCCCTCTTCGGTGGGGATCCCGCGTGATCGCGGTCGACGTCACCGTGGTCGGCGGCGGCATCGTCGGCTGCGCCGTGGCCGACGCCGCGGCCCGGCCCGGCCGCTCGCTCGTGCTGCTGGAGAAGGAGGCGCGCCCGGGCGCCGGCACGACCTCGCGCAACAGCGAGGTGGGGCACGGCGGCATGTACTACCCGACGGGCTCGCTGAAGGCCCGCTGCTGCGTGCGCGGGCGGCGGCTGCTGCGCGAGTTCTGCCTCGGGGCGGGCGTCGGCTGGCGCGACGCCGGCAAGCTGATCGTGGCTTGCGATGAGAGCGAGGTGCCCGGCCTGGAGCGGCTGCACGCCCTGGGCGCCGCCAACGGCGTCGAGGACCTCGCCCTGATCGGCAGCGACGAGGTGAGCCGGCTCGAACCGCAGATCGCGGCCGTGGCGGCCCTGCACTCGCCGCGCACCGGGATCCTGGACGCCGAGGGCGCGGCCCGGGCCTTGGCGGCGCGCGCCGCCGCCCGCGGCGCCGAGGTGATGACCGGCGCCGAGGTCTCGGGCCTGGCGCGGCGCGGCGGCGTCTGGGAGGTCGCGGTCCGGCGCGGCGCCGAGACCTGGACCCACGCGAGCCGCCAGGTCGTCAACTGCGCAGGCCTCCACGCCGACGACGTCGCGGCCATGGCCGGGGTGGACGTCGACGGCCTCGGCCTGCGACAGCGCTGGGTCAAGGGCAACTACTTCGCGGTGGACCCCCGGCACTCCGGCCGCGTGTCGCGCCTGGTCTACCCGGTGCCGCCGCGCGACCGCGACACCCTGGGCGTGCACGTCTGCCTGGACCTGGCCGGCCAGCTGCGCCTGGGCCCCGACTTCGAGGCCGTGCCGCGCCGCGAGGACTACGGCGTGGACCCCGCCCGCGCCGGCGCGTTCTTCGCGGGCGCCGCGCGCTTCCTGCCCTGGCTCGCGCCGCAGGACCTGCAGCCGGCGCTGAGCGGCCTGCGCCCCAAACTCGACACCGACGCCCCCTTCGCCGACTTCCAGGTCCGCCGCGAGACGGGCGACCTCGAGGGACTGATCGACCTGATCGGGATCGATTCGCCGGGCCTGACTTCCGCGCCGGCGCTGGCGGAAATCGTCGCCGCCCTGCTCGACGACCGCGAACCCTGGATCGCGCCATGACCGCTGCAACGGTCGCGATCCTGCTGCTGCTGCTGGCCGCCGTCGCCGCGG
>JAURXS010000248.1 GCA_030654305.1 bacterium
CGGGGGGAATGGTATATTGCCGCGGTCGCGCCCATAGCTCAATTGGATAGAGCATCTGACTACGGATTAGAAGGTTGGGGGTTCGAATCCTCCTGGGCGCGCCACTTCGAGCGACCCGCCGCCGGCGGGTCGCTCCATTCCCGGGATGCACGTTCCGACGAGGATCGCGGCCATGGACTTGGATACCGGTCTCTTCGTCAGCCACGAGCGCTGGATGCGCCTCGCCCTGGCGGAGGCGCGCGCCGCCGGCGAGGCCGGGGACGTGCCCGTCGGTGCGGTCGTCGTGCACCGGGACCGGGTCATCGGCCGCGGCCGTAACCAGGTCGAGGCGCTCAAGGACCCGACGGCCCACGCGGAGATCCTCGCGCTCGGAGCGGCGGCCGCCTCGCTGGGCGACTGGCGTTTGGACGAGTGCACGCTCTACTCGACGCTCGAGCCCTGCACGATGTGCGCCGGCGCCGTCCTGCTCGGCCGCCCGCGGCTGATCGTCTACGGGGCGACCGACCCGCGCGCCGGGGCCCTGGTGTCGACCGCGCGCTTGTTGGAGACCAATCCCTACCGCCTCGTCTTCGAAGTGCTGGGCGGAGTCCTGGAAGCCGAGTGCGCGGACCTGCTGCGGGATTTCTTCCGGCGGCTGCGCGCCCGGGGGGGCGCTGAGGGCTGAAAAACCGGGAATTCCGTGCCGCGGCGCGAGTTGATTTCAGTCCGGGTCCGTGCTATATTGCCGGCCGCATCGAATCGAGCGGAGAGTTGCGAGAGCGGTCGAATCGGCACGACTGGAAATCGTGTGTACCGCAAGGTACCCAGGGTTCGAATCCCTGACTCTCCGCCATGATCGCGAACGGGGCGGAGAGGTGCCGGAGCGGTTGAACGGGGCGGTCTCGAAAACCGTTGAACACGCAAGTGTTCCCAGGGTTCGAATCCCTGCCTCTCCGCCATGATCGCCGCGCTCTGAACGACAGTACCGGGTGGGGATGTAGCTCAGCTGGGAGAGCACTACGTTCGCAACGTAGGGGTCGTCGGTTCGAACCCGATCATCTCCACCACCTCATCTCGAAGTGATTTCTCGCTGGGGAAGGAACCCCGACCGACTCGATGGGCCAGGCCCGGTGCGACGCCGGTGAGCTAACCCCGTCAGGACTGGAAAGTAGCAGCGGTACGCGGAAGCTGTCGTGTGCGCCGCCAGCCTGGCCCACCTTCCCCCGACAGACCCTTCTCCACGAAGGTGCCATGTCCTACCACGCGCTGGCCCGCAAGTACCGCCCCGCAACCTTCGATGCGATGGTGGGCCAGGAGCACGTCACGCGCACGCTGCGCGCGGCGCTGCGCCGCGACAAGCTCGCCCACGCCTACCTGTTCTCCGGCCCCCGCGGCTGCGGCAAGACCACCGTGGCGCGGCTGCTGGCCAAGGCCCTGAACTGCACGGCCGGCGTCAAGGACGAGCCCTGCGGCGCCTGCGAGGCCTGCGCGGCGGTCGCCGCCGGCTCGTCGCTGGACGTGCTGGAGATCGACGCCGCGAGCCACACCGGCGTGGACAACGTGCGCGAGCTGCGCGACATGGCCCAGTACACGCCCAGCCCCGGGGCGAGCCGGGTCTTCATCATCGACGAGGTCCACATGCTCTCGAAGGGGGCCTTCAACGCGCTGTTGAAGATCCTC
>JAURXS010000249.1 GCA_030654305.1 bacterium
GCGTGCGAGTGGCGCCTCTCGCGGCGCGGCGCCGACGGGCTGCCGGCCGACCCGGTGGTGTGCCGCACGGCGGTCAGCCACGAAGCGATGCGGACGCTGCGCTCGGTGCCCGCCGGGCCGTCGCCCCGCCTCGTGATCCTCCAGCCGGCGGTGCTGCGGGCGGCCGCGGGCGAAGACCCGGCGGGGAACGGGTTCCGGCCGACGCTCGTGCTCGAGGCCCTGGCCGGGGACCTGGGACCCGCGCTGCTGGGCCCCAGCGGCGCGACCGTCCGCTGGGCCTCCGACCTGGACCGCGTCCAACTGGACGCGACCGTGCTGCTGGACGCCGGCGCGCGCCTGCTCTACTGGGGACCGGCGCCGCAGGCCTTCCTCTACCTCACCCTGACCGAGATCGGTCTGGGCCGCGCGGCCGAGGCGGCGGACATCTTCGAGCGCGGCCTGCGGCGTTCCCCGCCCACGCTGCCCTTCCAGTTCGACGCCGGCCAGCTGCCCGTGACGCTCGACGCGGTGCGCGCCGGCGCGCCCGCGTTCCTGGCGGCCGTCGACGGCGCGGACCTGCCGCCGACGGAACGCGCGGCCCTGGCGGGGGCCGCGCGCGATCTGCTGGCGCGCAGCGGCGCCGGCTCCTAGTCGTTCCCGGCTCAGCCGCGCGGCTTCGCCGGCACCCCGACGACGGTCGTGCCCGCCGCGACGGACCTGGTCACGCAAGCGCCCGCGCCGACGACCGCACCGTCGCCGAGCGTCAGCGGCACGCCCTCGTGCCCGTTGATGATGACCGCGCCGGTCCCCACGTACACGCCCCGGCCGAAGTGGACCCAGCCGGAGATGTGCGCGCCGGGCGCCAGGGTGGTGAAGTCGCCCATGACGACGTCGTGCCCGACCGTGCAGTCCAGGTTGATCTGGACGTGGCGGCCCAGCACGATGTTCGTGGTCAGCAGGTTGCCGGCGCAGACGACGGTCCCCTCGCCGATCTCCACCCACTCCGACATCTCGACGCGCGGATGGACCAGCGTCGCGCACGCGAAGCCGGCCGCGGCGGCCCGGCCGATCAGCTTCTCGCGCAGGGCGGGATCGCCCACCGCCGCCGTCAACGCGGCCTGCGGGAAGGCGGCGCGGGCCGCGTCCAGCGCCATGACCGGGAACCCGTTGATCGTGCGGCCGTGCGCGGCCGGGTCGTCGTCGACCAGCGCCGCCACCCGCCAGCGCCCCTCGATCGAGCGCGCCAGCCAGGCCACCTCCCGCGCGAAGCCCCCCGCCCCGTAGATCACCAGATCCTGCATCGCCATGCGCGGCTCCTTCCTCCGTCTCGATGTCTGTTGTGATCCGACACGCCGACTACCTCAGGAACAGCAGCGCCCCGCCGCCCACCGCGACCGCGACGCCCAGCAACGCGGTCGGCGAGGGCCGGTCGCGGTGGATGAGCCAGGCGGGCAGCAGCACGGTGATCGGCACGGTGTTCAGCAGCGCCGAAGCCACGCCGGTCTCGGTGAGCTTGAGCGCGGCGATGGCGGCCCACATGCCCAGGAACGGCCCCAGCACCACGGCCACGCCCGCGGGCTTCAGCACCCGCGGGTCGCGCAGGCGCGGCAGCTGGGACACGATGTCGCGCCGCCCGAGCAGGAACAGGCCCATCGCCAGGGTGGCCCACCAGCCGCGCACCAGGGCGGCCGCCAGCGGCGGCGTCTCGCCCGGCATGCCGAGCTTCGCCAGCACGTTGCCCACGGCTGAGCAGACCGCGCAGACCAGGGCGGCGCCCAGCCCCCGGACCAGGACCGCCCGCGGCACGCCGCGGTGGTCGCCGGTGCCGTCGTCGCGCCCCAGCACGGCCAGCAGGATCCCCCCGATGACCACGGCGATCCCGACCATCGCCATCGTCCCCAGCCGCTCCCCCAGCACGGGCCAAGCGGTCAGGGCGGCGACGACCGGCGTCGCCGCCAGCATCAACGAGGCCCGCCGCGGCCCCACCATCATGATTCCCTTGTAGTAGAACGAGTCCCCGATCGCGAGCCCCAGCGTCCCGCTCAGTCCCAGCCACATGTGCTGCCGCCAGGAAATCCCCTCGGGCCAAACCGTGCC
>JAURXS010000250.1 GCA_030654305.1 bacterium
TACCCCACATCCAGATACAAAGACCCCAACCGCATTGCGATCGGGGTCTCCGTCAACATCTCTGTAACTCGTTGCTAAAATTAATTTTGATGGCTCCCCGGGTGAGGCTCTCTGCGTGACGGAAAAGAGAGAGATCGGGAATTGTGGAGTCCATGCCGCGCGCAGATCATCTGCCGTGAGACTTGCCCCCGCCATGCTTGCTGTGCCCTTCGCCGCGGTCACCGTGATGACGTCCCCCGTCCGGCCGATCCGCGTGTTCAGGGGGATGGCGCTTGCGATATTCCCTGGCCATCAGCGACTGGACGTCCTGCTGACCCGAACGCCACTTCATCGCGACGGCCGGGCTCATGCCGTAGTAGTCGTGCAGCATGCGGACCGCGACGAGATCGCGGACTTCTCGGTCCATCAGCTCGAAGCGGTACTTGTGATTGCTCTCGTACTTGCGCCAGAAGCCATAGGCCCTGCCATAAGGGGGCCCGGGTCTGTACGAGCAGGGCACGAACCACGCCTCCGGCTGGACATCCAGCCGCCGGCCCACCTCCCACCAGGAGAGACCGCCGCTGCGCAGCTGGAACACGACCTCCGGATGCGTGCCCGAGCGCCCGGCCAGGAACAGCGCCACCGCGGCGTCGTCGGGATCACGGTACCGCGCCCGCCAATCCCTCACGTCTCCGGGGTCGCGACCGAAGTAACGGGACGAGATGGCCATAAAGAGTTCCGTGTCATCCCCAGCGCGGATCGCGACCCCAAAATCGATATCCGCGCCCGCGCCGGCCGTGCCACTCCATCCGGCGGCCACCAGCAGCACCAGCAGCATGGAAGCTGATCGGCAGTTTCGCCTGTTCATTGCCCTGCACCTCGCTAAAGAGTGACGGTCGGCGTCACGTCCACGTCACCGATTACGGACTGTCCCAACACTAGTTCCGTACCGCTGCATCCGCCATGCGGCATGCCGCCAACTCGACGGTGGTCCGGGTCCCTCCGCATCCGGAACAAGGACGATGCGATCACCAGCGCAGGAAGTGGACGCTGGCGGCCTTCAGGGACAGGATCGAAGCTGAATACTCTACTTATGGACTGTACGCTTGACGGGGGAGCTTACGACGCGATTTCGCCCCCAGCCGACCTCTCTCCCCGCCTCTCGATTCAGCTGCCCCTATCACCCCAAAACCCGGTCCCGTAATTGACGCAACCCCAACCAAATACAAAGGCCCCGATCCACCCTAGATCGGAGCCTCCGTCTACATCTTTGTAACTCGTAGCTAATTATAATCTTGTCGGTTCCCCGAACGGATCGCGAACAAGCATGTTTGTAGGTTTACCTCCGATTTGAAAAACCAGGGCGCCGCATCGAACGGCGCCCTGGCTTGTCTCGTTCTTATTGTCGCACGCCGGCGATCAGACCGCCGTCGCCGCCTTCTCGGCTTCTAGCCGCGCCCGCGCGCCGGCCATCATCTCGGCGAACCACTGGCCGAATTTGAGTTCGAGATGGTCGAGCTCCAGCGTGGCGACCGGCGTGATCCTGGCTGCCGGGCCGCCGGTGAAGGTCTGGCGAGCCAGCGCACCCATCGGAGGGGTCCAGATACCGTCCGCATCGGCGCTGTCGACCGTGACCATTCCGTAAGCCGGCACGACCCGCTGGATCTCGGCGAATACCTCCGCCGGGTTGGCGTACTTCAGCTTGAAACGGTAGCCCATCTGGGCGCCGAGCTGGCAGATGACCTGCCACGTTTCGAGCGCGGTCGCCGGCGGCACGGCGCGGCGCACCGCCTGCACCCGCCGCTCGCTGTTGGTGAGCGTGCCCGACGTCTCCGCCATCGCCGACAGCGGCAACACGACGTTGGCCAGGCGGGCGGTCGGCGTCAGGAACAGGTCCATCACGACCAGGAAGTCGGCGGCGCACAGGCCTTCGCTCAGTTCGACCGGGAAACCGGCGGCGCCGACGGGGTCCTCCCCGATCACGATCGCGACCTTGATCTTCTTGTCGCGCAGCTTGGCGGCGATGTCGGCGCCGGCGCCGGCGTTGCCGCTCAGGGCCGCGCACCACTCCTTCTCGAATTCCGCCACGACCGCGGCGTCGCCGGTCGACGCGTAACCCGGGAACCACTGCGGGCCGACGCCCAGGTCCAGGAGCCCCTGCATGTTGGACTTCTCGTGCAGGGCGAGCAGGGTGCAACCGAACGCGTCGGCGGCGTCCGCGTACAGCCGCAGGTCGCCGGCCACGCGGGGGCCGCGGTAGTCGCGGTTGCACACGAAGACCTTCAGGATGCTCCGCGCCAGGATGGCGACTGCCGCCGCCAGCGCGTCGGGGTCCAGGTCCGCGGTTCCCGCGTCGCGCGCGAGCGCCGCCAGGGACTCCCGGTCGTCGAACGCATCCGGCACGCTGTCCCCATAGGCGCGCAGGAGAGCGAGCACGGCCTGGGTCTGGGCGCCGTCCTCACAGCGCAGGAAGACATCGGCATGGCGCGACGTGCGGTTGCTCTCCGGACCGACGTAGATGAGACGGGCGCCCTTGCGGATGGCCTTCTTGACCAAAAGATCGGCCACGAAGTGCTCGTCGCAGGTATCGGAACCCGCGACGACAATCGCCTGCGCGTCTTCCAGTTCGCGGTAGGTCGCCGTCGAGATGACGTCCGGGCAGGCCAGGTCCTGGTTGACGAGATGCGCGAGCGACGACACCTGGTGCGTCCCCAGCGCGATGCGCGCGAACTTCTGCGCGAGGTAGATCTCCTCGTTGGTCAGGCGCGGCGAGATGAACACCGCCATCTCGTCGCCGCTGTACTTGCGCCGCAGTTCCTTGAGACGCATCGCAGTGAAGGCGATCGTCTCATCGACGGGCGATTCCTGCAGCTCGCGGCCGGCGCGGATCCGCGCGTTCAGCACCCGCTCGGCCGAGCGGACGTAGCCGTAGCCGAAGCGGCCCTTGCGGCAGTGGTTGCCGTCGGTCACGACCCCGTCGTCGCAGCGCGACGCCTTCACCAGCGCGTCGCCGTAGGTGTCGTAATTGAGCTTGCAGCCGATGCCGCAGTAGGTGCAGACCGTCGGCGACTTGTCGGTGGGCCACGGGCCGGGCTTCGCGAGCTGGACGACCTCGGTGATCGCACCGGTGGGACAGGTGCCGATGCACAGGCCGCAGGACACGCATTCGGTGTCCAGGAGCGATCCGCCCATCGCCGGCTTGACGACCGTGTTGAAGCCGCGGTTGATGAAACCGTAGGCCCCGACGCCCACCAGTTCGCTGCAGAGGCGCACGCAGCGACCGCAGAGGATGCACTTATTGGGGTCCAGTTCGATCAGCGGGTGGCGGCGGTCGACGTTGTACTGCTTGGCCTCGCCGAGGAACTGGGTGATGTCCACCTGGTACTCGGACGCGTACCGCCGCAGATCGCAGTCGAACAGGGCCGTGCAGCCGCACTCGAGGCAGCGGGCCGACTCGACCTTGAGGTCGGCGGCGCTGTAGCCGGTCTCGACCTCGACGAAACTGCGGATGCGGTCTTCGATCGGCAGCTGGGGCATCGCGCGGCGGGTATGGCGCGGCCCTTCGCGCAGGTCTTCCTGGGTGACCTTGCGGAAGGAGTCCTTGCGGCTGACGAATTCTTCGGGTTCGGGTTGCGCCTTGCCCGTGTGGACGTAGGTGTCGATGGCGTGCGCCGCCTTGCGGCCGGCCGCGATGGCTTCGATCGCCGTCGCGGCGCCGGTGACGACGTCGCCGCCGGAAAAGACGCCCTCGACGGACGTTTCGAAGGTCTTTTCGTTCACCTGGACGGTCTGCCAGCGGGTCAGGTTCAGCGTCTCGCCGAAAGGCAGCATGTTCGGCAGGCGGCCGCCGAATATCGCCTGCGCCTGGGTGCTTTGGCCGATCGCGGCGATGATCCAGTCGGCGGCGACCTCGAACTCGGAACCGCGCACGGGCTTCGGGCTGCGACGGCCCGACGCGTCGGGGTCGCCGAGTTCCATGCGCAGGCATTCGAGGCCGACCGCGCGGCCGTCCTTGACGAGCACGCGGGTCGGGGCGACGAGCAGATCCAGGTGGACGCCCTCCTGCTCGGCCTCTTCGATCTCCACGGCGTTGGCCGGCATCTCGGCGCGGGTGCGCCGGTACAGCAGGCGCACCTCGTCGGCGCCGAGACGCAGCGACGTGCGCGCGCAATCGATGGCGGTGTTGCCGCCGCCGACGACCAGCACCCGTCCGGGGAGCTGGTGGGCGCGGCGCAGGCCGTACTCGCGCAGGAATTCGATGCCCGGCAGCACGCCCGGCGTCTCCTCGTTCTGCACCCGCATCTTCGAGGTGTCCCAGGCGCCGATGCCCAGGAACACGGCATCGAAGCCGTCCTGCCTCAGGCTCGCGACGGTGAAGTCGCGGCCGAGGGTCATGTTGGTCGACAGTTGCACGCCCAGCTCGAGGATCTGGTTGATCTCGAGGTCGAGGGTCTCCTTCGGCAGCCGGTACTCGGGGATGCCGTAACGCAGCATGCCGCCCGCCTCGGGCAGGCTCTCGAAGACGTGGACCGCGTAGCCGCGGATCGCCAGGTAGTAGGCGCAGGAGAGCCCCGCCGGCCCGCCGCCGATGATCGCCACACGCTTGCCGTTGGCCGGCGCGACCTCCGGGCGCCACGGCCGGGTCGAGCTGAGGTCGAGGTCGGCGACGTAGCGCTTGATGTAGTCGATGCCGACCGCCTCGTCCAGCAGGTTGCGCCGGCAGCCGGTGACCTCGCACGGCCGCGTGCAGACGCGCCCGCACACCGCCGGCAGCGGGTTGCGCTCCTTGATCAGCTTGATGGCGTCGTGGTACTTGCCGAGGGCCGCCAGGGCGATGTAGCCCTGGATGTCGATCCCCGCGGGGCAGCTGAGCTGGCACGGGCCGACGCAGTCGGCGTAGTGGTTCGACAGCATCAGCTCGAGCGAGGCCTTGCGCGAGCGGCGGACCTCCGGCGTGTCGGTCTCCACGACCATCCCCGCCTGGACCTTGGTCGAGCAGGCGGGCAGCAGGGTGCGCGCGCCCTTGACCTTCACGACGCAGAGGAAGCAGGAGGCGAACGGTTCGAGTTGTCCGTCGTGGCAGAGCGTCGGGATGGTATGCGTGCCGTGCTGGCGCGCCACCTCGAGGATGGTCTGCCGGTTGTCGGCGATGACGCGCTTGCCGTCGATTTCGAGCTTGACCAGGTCCATGACAACCTCGCTATGAACGCACGATGGCGTGGAATTTACAGGACTTGTAGCACTCGTCGCACTGGATGCACTTCGACTGGTCGAGGTGGTGGACCTGCTTCTTGTCGCCGGTGATCGCGCCCGTCGGGCAGACGCGCCCGCACACCGTGCAGCCGGTGCAGGCCTCCGTGATCGTGTAGGACAGCAGCTTCTGGCAGTGGTGCGCCGGGCACTTCTTGTTCGTGATGTGAGCCTCGTACTCCGAGCGGAAGTACTTCAGGGTCGTCAGCACCGGGTTCGGCGCCGTCTGGCCGAGACCGCAGAGGGAGTTGTTCTTGACCAGGTGGGCGAGATGCTCGAGCAGCTCGATGTCGCCGTCGCGGCCCTCGCCCTCGCAGATGCGGGTCAGGATCTCCAGCATCCGCTTGGTGCCGACGCGGCAGAACGTGCACTTGCCGCAGGACTCGCGCTGCGTGAAGTCCAGGAAGAACCGGGCGATGTCCACCATGCAGGTGGTCTCGTCCATCACGACGAGGCCGCCGGACCCCATGATGGCGCCCGTCTTGTTGATCGACTCGTAGTCGATGACCGTATCGTACAGTTCGGCCGGGATGCAGCCGCCGGACGGGCCGCCCATCTGCACAGCCTTGAACTTCCGGTCGTTCGCGATGCCGCCGCAGATCTCGAAGACGATCTCGCGGATCGAGATGCCCATCGGCACCTCGACCAGACCGCCGCGGCGCACCTTGCCGGCCATGGCGAAGACCTTGGTGCCCTTGCTGTTGGCGGTGCCCAGGCAGTTGAAGGCCGCCGCGCCGTTGGCGATGATCCAGGGCACGTTCGCGAACGTCTCGACGTTGTTGATGCTCGTCGGGCAGCCCCACAGACCCTTGGTCGCGGGGAACGGCGGGCGCACGCGCGGCATGCCGCGGTGGCCCTCGATCGAGCCGATCAGGGCGGTCTCCTCGCCGCACACGAACGCCCCCGCGCCCTCCTTCAACCGGATGTGGAAGCTGAAGTCGGAGCCCAGGATGCGGTCGCCGAGGAAACCCCGCGCCTCGGCCTGCGCGATCGCGATGTTCAGGCGCTCGATGGCCTTGGGGTACTCCGCGCGGGCGTAGATGTAGCCGTGGTCGGCGCCGATCGCGTAACCCGCGACGGCCATGCCCTCGAGCACGGAGTGGGGATCGCTCTCCAGGACCGAACGGTCCATGAACGCGCCCGGATCGCCCTCGTCGGCGTTGCAGATGATGTACTTGTGCTCGCCGGTCGCCAGACGCGTGAAGCGCCACTTCATGCCGGTCAGGAAGCCCGCGCCGCCGCGACCGCGCAGCCCCGACTCCACGACCAGGTTGATCAACCCGTCGGGATCCTTGTCCTGCAGGACCTTGCGCAGCGCGTCGTAACCGCCGACCGCGAGGTAGTCCTCCAGGACTTCCGGGTCGATGCGCCCGCAGTTGCGCAGCACGATCCGGTTCTGACGCGCGAGGTACGCGCCCTCGTTGCCCCGGCCTTCGTCGCTCCAGACCAGCCACTCGTCCACCGGCCTGCCGCCCGCGACGTGCTCCTCGAGGATGCGGTCGAGCTTGTCCTCGGTGACGCCGCCGTACTGCCAGACCGCGCCCAGGTCGTCCAGGACCTCGACCAGCGGCTCGATGTAGCACATGCCGAGGCAGCCGGTCTTGCCCAGCTCGAACTTCGGCCCGCCGTTGCCCGCCCGTGCGGCGAGCGAGCGGTAGATCGTCTCCGAACCCGCGGCGATGCCGCAGGTGCCCAGGCCCACGAGGATCTTCATGTCTTCACGACCTCTTCACCGGCCTGCCGGTGCTGCTTGATGACCTTCTTGATGTCCGTGGGGCTCAGGTTGCCGTAGGTCGCGCCGTCGATCATGATGACCGGCGCGAGGCTGCAACAGCCCAGGCACGAGACGGTCTCGAGCGTGTACTCGCGGTCCGGCGTCGTCTCGCCGTCGTGGATGCCGAAATGCGACTCGAGCGCTTCGCTGATCGCTTTGGCGCCCGCGACGTGGCAAGCCGTGCCGTGGCAGACCCGCAGGATGTGCTTGCCGACGGGCTGGAAGCGGAACTGCGCGTAGAAGGTGGCCACCCCGTAGATCTGCGCGATCGGCGCCCCCGTCTGCTCGCTGATCTCCTGGAGCCTCTCGCGCGCGATGTAGCCGTCCTGCGCCTGTGCCTGCTGCAGGAGCGGGATGAGCCGCCCCTCCTGGCCGGCATACTGCAAGGTCTTGAAATCTATCTTCTTGTGGTCGGACATCGCCCTTGTCTCCTCATTCGTATTTTTGTCGCGCGTGGTCAGTCGTAGGGTGTCTCGAACATCCGGTTCATGAGCGACATCATGTGGTCGATGTCGCCGATGCCGCCGAGGGCGTGGCCCTGGCAACCGCGCCGGCAGCAGAACTCGACGTAGCCGCCCTTGACGAGGTTCAGCGACGTCATGGGCGCGCCGCATAGCTTGCAGGCCAAGGGCAGGGTCAGGCTGGCCTCGCAGCGCGGGCAGCGGAATTCCACGACCGCTCCGGGCGGCAGCTCCAGCTCCGACTCGACGGTGTAATCCCCGAACAGCGCGCTGAGGCGCATCTCGCCTTCCTGGTGCGGGTCGTGCACGTAGGCGTTCAGCAGGATCCTGCCGCCTTCCGTCAGCAAGGCCGCGCACTGTGGACAGCTCGTGTCCAGGATCAGCATCTGTTTGCTCATCGAGAGCCCTCCCCTCGCTTGGCGGCGGCTTCCTCGCAGCGGGCCAGCCGCAGGAAGATGCAGTCGTCGATTTTCGCCTCGTCGCGCAACGTGTCTTCCACCAGCGTGGCGCAGTCGGGAGCGCCACAGGCGGCACAGTCCTTCCGGGGCAACCGGGCGAGCAGCTCCTGCCGCTCGCGCTCGAGCGCGATCGCCCGCCGCAGATCCTGGGCGACCGGCCGGACGGCGCGCGCCTTGATCTCCTCCTCGAGATCAAAGAAGTGCTCCCGCATCAGCGAGCGCACCTTTTCTTCTTTGAACAGGCTCTGGGTTCCCAGCCGGCGTCCGATGTGCTGCAGGTTGCGTCCGGCCGCGTAACGGCCTTCGATCGTCAGGCCGCCGCTGATGCAGCCGTCCGGGCAGATGTAGGCCTCGATCAGGTCGACGCTCTGGAACTTGCCGGCCTCGAGATGGTCGAAGACGTACTGGACGTCGCGCAGGCTGTGGACCGACATCGTGTTGGTATTGCGCATGCCCATCAGCTCGCCGCCGGACATCGCCCACCTGATCCCGGCGCGGCTGATCTGATCGTCGCGCTCCTCCGCCCCGCCGAGCTTCATGGCCTTCAGCAACGGCCCGCAGATCTCGCTGATGGCGAAAGCGCCGTCGAGGTTGGACTGCTCCAGGCCGACGGGCGCCACGATCGAGTTCATGATCGCCGTGCAGGGGGTGATGAAGAAGATCCCGATGTCCTGCGGATCGAGACGCTGCTCGGCGGCGACCCGCCGGCGCAAGACCTTGGCGGCCAGTTCCCGCGGGGTTTCGATCTGGACCAGATTGGCGAGCAGGTCCGGGTAACGGACCTGCACCAAACGCACGATCGCCGGGCAGGTGACCGATATCTTGGGCCAAGGTCCTTCCATTTCGCTGAACGAGGCGTCGATGGCGCCGGCGACCATCTCGTTCATCCACGACATGTCGTAGGCCCGGTCGAACCCGAGGCGGGTCAGGCCGTGAAGCACCTGGCTGGGATGGATGTCGCGGCCGAACTGGGCGTACAGGGTCATCGACGGGATGGCGACCTTGTACTTGAAGCGCGCGAGATCGGCGGGGGACGACAGCCGGGCCTGCACCGCGTCGTAGCGGCAGGCGCGGATGCACGCGTCGCAGTCGATGCACAGCTCCGGCTTGACGACCGCGCAGCCGGCGGCGACGCGGATCGCCTTCGTCGGGCAGACCTGGCTGCAGGCGACGCAGCCCACGCACCGGGCCGGATCGAAGAGGATGGAGGGTTCGCGGGCGACCATCGTATTCAACTCTGGAGGTGGATGGTGTAACGCAGGGTTGTCCCCACGCCCGGCGTCGAGACGATCTCGAACTCGTCGGTGTTGCGCTTGATGTTGGGCAGCCCCAGACCGGCGCCGAATCCGCGCTGGCGCATCTGCGGCGTGGCCGTGGAGTAGCCTTCCTGGAGGGCCTGCGCGATGTCGGGGATGCCCTGGCCGCGGTCGGACAGGATCACGCGCACCGCGGTCGGCAGCACCTGCAACTGCATGTCGGCCTCGCGCGCGTACATGATGACGTTCATCTCCGCTTCGAAGTTGGCGATCGACAGGCGGCGGATGACGGTGTTGTCCAGACCGAACTGCTTGAGGATCGCCTTGATCTTCGCGGCCGCCTCGCCGCCGTGCTCGAAATCGTCACCGACGATCTGGTAACTCTCGCTGTAGAGGATCTCCGCGCCCTCCCAGGGCACGCGCGGCTCGCCGGTGCTCCAGCGGTTCTCGTTCACGGCCGCCCCCCCGGCTCCAGGCCGTTCGCCTGCAAACGGCCGCAAACGTCCGGCATCGACAGTTCCGTCGTCAGCAAGGGGATGCGCTGGGTGCGGACGAGGGCGATGACGGGCTCGGCGGGTGTCTTGCCGTCGACGAAGAGGATGCCGGCGAGGTCGGCGACGTCGGCGGTGTGGGCCGACTGGATGGACGCGAGGCCCGTGATCAACAGGGAGCCGGGGTGGGAGAACGCCAACACGTCGCTCATGAGGTCGGCCGCGAAGCAGGCCGTCACCTCCAGGCCCTCCATGAACTCCGACCCCAGGATCACCTGGCAATTCAGGAGGTCGACCAGTTCCTGCATCAGCATCGCGGCGGCTCCCGGGATTGGCGGCGGGTCAGCGCACCCCGGCTTCGTACAGCATGGTCGTGACCTGCCAGCGGCTCAGGTCGGTCGAGAAGATCGGGATCTGCGCCTTCTCGGCCATCTTCCTGACGTCTTCCGACGGCAGCTTGCCCTGGGTGACCACGATGCCCGCGATGTCGACGAGGTTGGCGGCGGCGATCACGTTGTTGTGGATCTGCACCGTCACCAGCAGGTCGCCCGGTTTCGCGTTGGCGATCACATCGCTGACCATGTCGGAGATGTAGACGCCGGAGATCTCCTTGTCAAACATCGCGGTGACGGGCTTGAGCGCCAGCTTCTCCGCGAGGACCGACAGTTTCATGCTCGGGCTCCTTGAGTTGACGAGTCTAGACCTCGTCCGGTTCCATCGACGCCAGGCCGAAGTCGATCATGATGTCCCCGTAGGACACCGTACGGTAGATATCGAAGAGATCCGGCAAGATCAGGATCTTCTTGCCGGGCGTGTGCAAGCGCCCGTTGAACAGCGCGTTGAGCAGCCGCACCTTCTCGCCGTCCAGCACGCGCACCGACCCGTCCGGGTTCTCGTAGGCGACGGCCGCGTAGACCGAGATCCCGTTGTCGTGCGCGATGGCGCCCAGGCGGTGCAGGGTGCTGTCGGGCTTGGCGTTGGCGTAGTAGACGAGGCCGAGCATCTCGCGCAGCGGGACGGTCTCGCCCGACCGCTCGTCGAGGATGTCGAACTGGAAGGACTGCGCCATGCCCGCGTAGCGCCAGCGATGCGGACCTTCGCGATAATCCTCACGCGGCGGGATGGGTTCGTCACAGAAGTAGGAACGAGCTGCGTGGCTCAAGACGTCATGCTCCATGATGACGTGCCCGGTCCGGACGTTGACCATCTTGTAACGGGACTGAGCTTCGCTGGCCATGGCTCCGCTTCCCTCCCTCGCCAAGCCGGTCGCGACAGGCGGTCCGACAAAGGCGTTCGAGGTCCTGGTGAAAGCGCCTGGCCGTCGCGGCAACCGGTTGTTGATCATAGAGGTAAGCCCACCGCGACGGTCGTTGTGCAAAACTAGTCAGCGGCTTAATGCCTAGCAAGTCGAATGTCGTCAACGCCGGTTGAAAAGTGCG
>JAURXS010000251.1 GCA_030654305.1 bacterium
GCGCGGCGGGCATCGGCGTGCCGATCATCCCCGGGCTGAAGGTGGTCGGCCGCAAGGGCCTGCTCACGAACATCCCCCGCCACTTCCACGTCGACCTGCCCGACGCGCTCATCGACGCCGTGCAGCACGCGCGCGGCGCCGAGGAGGCCGCCGAGGCCGGCGTCGCCCACGCCCTGGCGCAGGCGCGCGGGCTGCTCGAGGGGGGGGCGCCGGGCCTGCACTTCTTCGTCTACAACGACGCGCCGCTGGCCGGGAGGGTGCTGGGCCGGCTGGGCATTTAGCCCTCTTCGAATCGCATATTGCATCAATTGTGTTGACGTCGGATCAACTTATATGTCAAAATAGATGCCTGGATCACACCATGGATGGCGGTCTACGATTCCCACGGATGTTCTCGAGATCCTGTCGCTCGAACAGCATCATCCTTCACTCGGGGGGTCATCATGCGTCGCAGACTGTTACCGCTGGTCATCCTGGCCATCCTGTCCCTGGCCGTCGCCGCCATCGCCGCGGACAAGGTCCCGCCGCGCACCAACGACGGCCGCAGCGTCTACCGCACCGAGGCCGTGCGCGCCTACGTCGAGGGCTTCGAGGGCACCTTCCCGCCCGCGGGCTGGACCCAGACCATCACCAACCCCGCGAACACCTGGATCCAGGACACCGCGACCCCCTACGAGGGCGCGGTCGCGGCCTACGTCCCCTGGCAGGTGGGCATCCCGCAGGACGAAGCCCTGTCGTTCGTCTACACGATCGACTCGGCGGCCAACGAGGACCACCTGGTCTTCGCCACCGAGGGCAGCATGTACTGGGCGTCCAACGCCAACTTCACCGTCGAGGTGGACGGCGTCGAGGTCTACAACTTCCTGAACGAGTTCACCGCCGGCAACTTCATCTGGGACCTGGTCGACGTCGACCTGTCCGCCTACGACGGCCAGACCGTGACGATCGCCTTCATCTACGCGGGCGATGACGGCGCCGACCACTACTTCGACGCCGTGTCCATCGACGAGGGCGCGCCGCCGCCGCCGCCGCCGCCGGCCAACGACCTCTGCGAGAACGCGATCGATCTGCAGGCGCAGGGCCTCAACGAGTTCGTCGTGGACCTGTGCCTGGCCGCCGACGACTACAGCGCCCCGAGCGGCGGCTGCACCGGCTACTCCTCGGCCGGCAAGGACCTCGTCTACAAGATCTACCTGGACCTGGGCGAGACCTTCTCCGCCTCGATGCAGGGCACCCACGACGCCGCGCTGTGGCTCGTGACCGACTGCGCCGACGCGGCCAACACCTGCGTCGCCGGCGCCGACAACACGGTGTCCGAGGGCTACGAGACCATCACCTACGCGGCCGCCGCCGCGGGCTGGTACTACATGATCGTCGACGGCTACGGGACCGACTCCTGCAGCACGACGACCGTGACCATCGCCGCGCCGGTGAACAACGAGGACGCCAGCTGGAGCGACGTGAAGTCGATGTACCGGTAGGCGCCGCACCACGGACGACGAACGGAGCGCGGCCCCCCTCCCCGGAGGGGGGCCGCGATTGTGGCTGGACGTCCCGCGCGATCTCCTCTAGTTGTCACCCCAGATCGACCCACGCCCCCATCGCCGCGCCGGCGGGGAACCAGGGAGGGAGCGCATGCCGCGTTCACGGTGGCCCAGGGATGCGCAGCTGCAGGCGGGCGTCGCGGCGCTGGTCCTGTCCTGGCTGTTCCTGGTCTGGAGCGTGGTCCCCGCGATCCGCGACGTGCAGGCCGCCGCGATGGCCGGGGGCAGGCCGCCGCCGACCGCCGCCTCGCTCCCGCAGGCGCCGACCGCCGCCGCGGCCGTCGGCGCGATCCTCGGCGCGGTCCTGCTCGCCCTGTGGCTGAAGCCGCGGGAGAACCGGCGCCGGCTCGCGGCGCGCGCGGCGGAAGGTCGGCGGGGCGACCTCGTCGTCCTGCTGGCGGCGCTCGGCGCCCTGTGCGGCGCCTCGCTCCTCGCTCCCGGCGACCCCACGCTGATGGACTCCAAGACCCACATCGCCAGGATCTGGCACTGGGGCGTCTCGCTGCGTCACGGCGCGCTCCCGCTCTGGACCGACCTCTGGTACGGCGGGTGCCCCGTCCTGGCCGTGTACCCGCCCCTGTCCCACGTCGCCGGCGGCCTGCTGGTCGCGCTGGACGTCCCGGCGCCGCTGGCCGCCAAGCTCCTGGTCTGGGCCGCCCGCATCCTGGGCACGCTCGGCTTCGGGCTGCTGGCCGCCCGGCTGCACCGCGACCGCGCCGCCGGCCTGCTGGCCGGGCTGCTGTACGGCTCGTACCCGCCCTGGCACGCGGCCTGGATCTGGGAGGGCCGCCTGCCGGGCGCCGTGCTGCTCGGCGTCCTGCCCTTCGCGCTGTTGCTGGTCGAGCGCCTGGCCGCGCCGGCGCGCACCGTCGAGCGGCCGCGCC
>JAURXS010000252.1 GCA_030654305.1 bacterium
CCACCCAGTGCACGACCTGCACCACGCCGTCCTGAAACGTGAGCCCCGGGAACAGCCCCGCCGTCACGGTGCCCGGTTCCGGGCCCACGTTGATGTGCTTCCCGTTGATCTCCTGGTTGAGCACCTTCCAGCCGGGGGCGCCGTCGACCGTCAGCTTCAGTTCGATCCCGCCCACGGTCAGCACCTGCTCGCCGCGGGCGCGGACGATCTCGGGCACCGCGAGCAGGGCGTAGAGATCGACCAGGGTGCCCACCACGGGCAGGGAGTCGCGGCGCGTTACGTGCGCTGCTTCCGGACCCGGCGTAAAGCTCAGCAGGACGTCGCCGTAGTGCCCGGCCCAGTCCCCGGCCGACGCCGGCGAGGGGCAGGCGGCCAGCAAGGCGAACGCGAACAGGACCGCCGCACACCGACTCGTCGCCATGGCTGATTCCCCCCGTGAAGGTGAAGCTCGTTGAACCCCGCGTGCAGGGCCGGGGTTCCGGCCGGCCCTCAGCTGCCGGTGCTCGTGTAGCGGCGCACGCCGCGGGTCCAGGTCAGGTAGCCGATCCCGAAGGTGAGCCCCCCCACCGCGGGCGTCAAGAGGGCGACGCGCTCCCACTGCGGGCCGCCGACGTACCAGGCGGCCGGGTAGAAGGCCACCCAGGCGAAGGGCAGCACGAAGGTCAGCAGCAGCCGCACCAGGGGGCTGAAGATGGTGACCGGGTAGCGGCTGAAGCGGATCACGTTGTAGACGGGCGGGGCCAGGCCCAGGCGGTCCTCCATCCAGAAGGAGAGCGCGGTCAGCCCCAGGAAGACGCCGGTGTAGACCAGCGCAGCCGAGACGGCCAGCAGCGGCAGCAGCGCGAGGCCGGCCACGCCGATGTCCAGGCCGAGGCGGGAGCCGGCGTAGCCCATCACCGCACCGCCCAGGATCAGCTCGTTGATCCCCCCGGTGCCGAAGCTGCTGCACAGGATCTGGGCCAGCGGGTTGACGGGCCGCAGCAGGATCCGGTCGAAATCCCCCTCGATGATGTACTGCTCGCTGAAGCCGTAGAGGTTCACGCTCACCAGGTTGAACAGCCCCAGCGGCAGCAGGCTGAAGCCGTAGATGAACAGCACCTGGTCGTACGACCAGCCTCGCAGGCTCTCGACCTTGCTGAACACCGCCGACAGCACCAGCAGCTGGACGCCCAGGGACACGAGGTTGGCCGTCATGTCGACCAGGAAATCCACCCGGTAGGCCAGCCGCGACTTGATGAACTGCGCGAAGTAGGCGACGAAGATCGCGGCCTGGCGCCACGGCTCGTGCAGCCGCCGTCGCAGGCCGTCCTCGCGGCGCGGCAGCAGGGGTCTCCCGGGCGTCGCTGGCTCCATCTCACCCCCCCTGCAGCGTGACGTGGCGGACCGAGCGGTTCCAGAACCAGCGGCCCAGGACGGACAGCCCCAGCGCCCACGCGGCCTGCAGCAGCAGGGCTCCGGCCAGGGAAGCGCCGGGGCGCTGGCCGAGGTAGATCATGACCGGCACGTAGCTCACGGCCTGGAACGGCAGCCACGCGACGACCGTCTGCACCCAGCCGGGAAAGAAAGTGAAGGGCACCAGCACGCCGGTCAGGAACTCCATCATGATCATCTTGGCGCGCACCACGCCCGAGACGTTCTTGAGGTAGAACGCCAGGCAACCCACCAGGAAGTTGATCTGGGCGTTGACCACCAGCGCCAGCAGGAAGCTCAGCAGCGTCCAGCCGTAGAGCGCCGGGTGCGG
The DNA here is from genome assembly GCA_030654305.1 of bacterium. Classification (NCBI taxonomy): domain Bacteria; species bacterium. The sequence goes on from JAURXS010000252.1 coordinate 1,742, forward strand.
CGGCGGGGCCAGGCCGAACAGCGGGATGACCACCACCAGGATGGGCAGCGTGAACAGCAGGAAGCGGAACGCCGCCTCCCCCATCGCCTCGCTCAGCATCATGGTCTGCACGTGCAGGGGCTTGATCAGCTGCACCGCGATCTCGCCCTTGCTCACCTGCCAGCTCAGCGTGCGGTCGATGTTGTTGAAGGTGAAGCTGCGCCCCGCCCAGCTCAGGATCACGTAGGCGATCATCTGGGCCAGCGTCAGCCCGCCCAGCCGCGCCGCCTCGGCGCCCTCCGGCCGGCTGGCGTAGATCGCGGAGAACAGGAAATAGTTGCCGGCCACGAAGACCGTGTAGCTGACCACGCCGGTGTAGTAGCGCAGCCGGTAGGCCAGCATCTTCAGGAAGGCCAGCCGCACGAACTGCAGGTAGAGGGCGACGCTGGCCGCGCGGCCGCGCCGCCAGCGCGGGAGCGCCGGCGCCCCGGCCCCGATCACGACAGCTCCCCGGCGTCGCCGCGGCGGTAGATGCCGCGCACGATCTCCTCGATGCTCTGCTCGGCGAGGCGCAGGTCCAGGACCGCCTGGGCGTTGACGACCCTCTTGATGACCTCGGCGCCGCGCACGTCGCGCCGGCTGAAGTCGGCGACGTGAAGAAGGCCCGCCGCCTCGCGCCACTGCACCGGCAGGCCGGCGGTCGCGGCGGCCAGGTCCGCGCTCGGGACGGGTTCGCGCAGCTCGACGTGCAGCGCGACGCGGTCGTCGACCCGCGCCCGCAGCCCCTCGAGGTCCCCGTCGTAGAGCACGCGGCCGTGGTCGATGATGATCACGCGCCGGCAGAGCTGCTGGATGTCGCCGAGGTCGTGGGTCGTCAGCAGCACGGTCGTGCCCTGGCTCTCGCGGATGTCGCGCAGGAACGTGCGCACGCTCTCCTTGGCCACGACGTCCAGGCCGATCGTCGGCTCGTCCAGGAACAGCAGGCGCGGCGAGTGCAGCAGCGCCGCCGCGAGCTCGCAGCGCATGCGCTGGCCCAGGGACAGCTTGCGCACCGGCTGGTGCAGGAACTCCCCCAAGCCCAGCAGTTCGTCCAGGCGGCCGAGCTGGCGGCGGTAGTCCGCGTCCGGCACCTCGTAGATCTTCTGCAGCAGGCGGAAGGATTCGACCACCGCCAGGTCCCACCACAGCTGGGTGCGCTGCCCGAAGACCGCCCCGATGTGGCGCGTGTAGTGGCCCCGGTCGCGCCAGGGCACCAGACCGCCGATGTCGACGGTGCCGGAGGTCGGGGTCAGGATGCCGGTGAGCATCTTGATGGTCGTGCTCTTGCCGGCGCCGTTGGCCCCGATGTAGCCGACCATCTCGCCGGCCGCGACGTCGAAGCTGACCCGGTCGACGGCGTGCAGGGTTTCGCGGCGGGGACGCAGCAGGTCCACCACGCCGCCGCGCACGCCTTCCCGGCGGCGGGAGACGCTGTAGTCGCGGCAGAGGTCGCGGACCCGGATCAGGGGGAGATCGGCGGCGTTCACGTGCGACCGGGCTGCCCGTCGGCTGGCGCCGACCGGTCCTCGCGCAGGCGCGCCGTGAACTCCTGGACCTCCAGTTCGGTGCGCTGGAGCTTCTCGCGGCACAGGTCGACCAGCACCACGGCGCGCTTCACTTCGCCGGACAGCTCGTCGACGTCGATCTCGTCCTTCTCGAGGCGGGCCAGGATGGTCTCGACCTCGGCCAGCGCCTCGCCGAAGCTGGGCGTCTCGTCTTTTGAGGTCATTTTATCCTTCGCAGGCATGTCGTTCTCCTCTCAGTCCCGGCCGGCGTCGCCGGCGCTCTCCACGATACTCACGATCTGCCCGCTTTGCAGCCGGGTGACGAGCCGGTCCCCGGGCGCGACGGCGGCGGCGTCGCGCAGCAATCGGCCGTGCGCGTCCAGGGTCAGGCTCCAACCGCGCCGCAGCTGGCGTGCGGGATCGAGCCACTGCGCCTTCTGCGCGAGATGGTCCAGGCGGGCGCGGCGCACGGCGAGCACGGCGCCCGTGGCCCGGTCGAGGCGGGCCGCGGCACGTTCGAGCTCCGACCGTCGCCGGGGCCACGTGGCGAGCAGGCGCTGCGGGTCCAGGGCCAGCCGCGCGCGCGCCTCACGTTCGCCGGCGCGCTCGAGGCGGCGCT
>JAURXS010000253.1 GCA_030654305.1 bacterium
AGGTGGTCGCGATCCGGGGTGTCCGCGAATCTCGTCATGACGGTCTCCCGACGTTCGAGCGGGCGATGTTCCATCACCACGCTAGGGGCGCCGGAAGCGTGCGGCCGTGACTTTGTCACAAATACTTGTGATAACAGGCAATGTTTTGCTCGATGGTAAATCGGGACCGAGGAAAGGTCAGAGGGCGGCTTCGTGCAGGGCGGCCGGATCCTCGATCCGGATGCGCCCGCGCGCGAGCGACACCATGCCGCGCTGTTCGAAGGACTTCAACAGGCGGCTGACGACCTCGCGGGCGGTGCCGAGGTCGGCGGCCACCGCTTCGTGCGTGCACTCCAGGACGGAGCCGGCGGTCCCGCCGCGCTCGACGAGGTAGGCGGCGAGCCGGCGGTCCATGCGCTGGAACGCCACTTCTTCGATCAGGGCCATCATGTCGCCGACCTTGTCGGCCAGGATGCCGAAGACGAAGGAGCGCATCGCTTCGTGTTCGGCCATCCAGTCCAGGAAGAGGCGGCGCGGGTAGATGATCGCCTCGACCGCGGATTCCGCCGCCGCCGCCGCGGGACTGGGCTGTCCCGAGAGCAGGCACAGCACGTTGATCGTGCAGCATTCGCCGGCCCCCACGCCGTAGAGCGTGATCTCGCGCCCGTTCTCGCCCGTCTTGAACACGCGCAGCACCCCGCTGCGGACCAGGGCGAAGGACTCGACCGCCGCGCGCTCGCGCAGGTACGTGTCGCCGGCGGCGAGCCGCACCGCCCGGCCGTGCTCTCGTAGCTGGGCCAGCAGGACCGGAGGCAGGCCCTCGGGGAACGGGAAGCCGGCGGGAGGCTTGGGCGCGGCGCTCATCGGGGCTCCATTCGACTGTACCTGGAACTGGAAGGCGATCGTGCGTACAATGCGCGCATCGAATCACGTCGAGGACGCAGGAGGAGGACCCTTGAAGCGAACCTTGTTCCCCGCCGCGCTGGCCTGCCTGGTCTGCTGCGCGATCCTGGCCGCCGGCTGCGGCCCCAAGTCCGAAGCCGCGACGTGCGCCGACTGCGGCATGGCCGTCGCCAAGGATAAGGCCACGCTGGTCGGCGGCAAGCTGTACTGCGGCCACTGCGCCGTCCGCCAGGCCGAGCAACCCGCCGGCGAGCAGCACGTCTGCGCCGCCTGCGGCATGACGATGGGTGAAGCCGACATGGTCCGGCAGGCCGAGCTGTGGTACTGCGGCCACTGCCTGCCCGCCCCCGCCGCGCCCGATTCGGCGGCGGCGGCCGACGCCGGCCGCACGGACGCCGGCCACTGAACCGACGGCCGCGGGCGCGACCGCCGGAACCCGCTTTGCGGCCGGGCCGCCGATGCGTTAACGTGGGGCGTCCGGAACGGTTCGGCGCGGATGGGGCATATTTTCGAGGATCGCGGCCCGCCCCCCGGGGAGCCGCGCGGAGGGTTTCCATGGCCATCCTGAAGGTCGCCCGCCTGGGCCACCCCGTCCTGCGCCGGGTCGCCGACCCGATCCCGCCGCAGGAGATCGCGGGGCCGGAGATCCAGGCGCTGATCCAGGACATGTTCGAGACCATGGACGAGTACAACGGGGTCGGCCTGGCCGCCCCGCAGGTGCACGTCTCGAGGCAGCTGGCCCTGGTCGGCGGCGAGACCGACGACGACGGCACGCCGCTGGTGCGCGTGGTGATCAACCCCGAGATCACCCCGACGACCGACAAGCAGTTCGGGATGTACGAAGGCTGCCTGAGCCTGCCCGGGATGCGCGGCTACGTCGAGCGTCCCGCGGCGGTGCACGTCCGCTACCTCGACGAGGACGGCGAGGTCGTCGAGGAGGACCTGGAGGGCTACCAGGCGGTGGTCATGCAGCACGAGTGCGACCACCTCCAGGGCCGGGTCTACATCGAGCGGATGAAGGACATCCGGCGGCTGGCTTTCGAGGAAGAGGCCGACCGTTACCTGCCCGTGGACGTGATGAACGACGGCCGGGACGTCTGAGGAACAGAACGCCTGACGAAGGAGCGAGATGAGCGCCGATCTGCTGACCCGGGCCGTGGAGGCCTTCAACAACCGCCGCTACGTCGATTCGGTCGCGCTGACCGCCGAGGGGCTCAAGGGCGCCGTCGGCCGCGACGAGCTGTTCTGGATGGGCCTGCACGAGGCCGCCGTCGGCTTCGAGCTGGTCATGGCCAAACAGCCGCGCAAGGGCGAGCAGAAGATGATCGAGGCCATGGAGAAGCTGCGCCACTTCGGCTACCGCTACGGCAACGTCGAGGTCACCAGCGTGCTGGCCGGCTTGCGCCGCGGCATCGAGGAGATCCGCAGCGTGGAATCGGGCCAGAAGCAGATGTTCGACACGACCCTGCTGCCGCAGATCAAGCTGTCCGGGAGCGCAGACGAGCGCTGAGGCCCGGCCGCGGACGACGCCGGGAGGCGCGATGATCCCCGATTCCCATCCCCTGGCCCCCGTCGCGCGCAAGATCGCCGCGGGAACCCGCCTCGACGAGCGCGACGGCCTGCTGCTGGCCGCGAGCGACGACCTGCCGCTGCTGGGCTGGCTGGCCCACACCGTCCGCGAGCGGATGCACGGGCGCAAGGTCTTCTACAACGTCAACCGGCACATCAACCCGACCAACGTCTGCTACGTCGGCTGCGAGCTGTGCGCCTACGCCGACGATCCGAACGCCCCGGGCACCTGGAGCTACAGCCCGCAGGAGTGCGTCGAGTTGGCCCGCCGCGACTTCATCCCCGGCACCAGCGAGTTCCACATCGTGGGCGGGCTGCACCCGCGCTGGAAGTTCCCCGTCTACCTGGACATCCTGCGCGCCCTGAAGCAGGCGTTCCCCGCCGTGCACCTGAAGGCCTTCACGATGGTGGAGATCGACTTCCTGGCGAAGATCGGCAAGCTGACCGTGCCCGAGACCATCGCCGCGCTGCGCGAGGCCGGCCTGGACAGCTGCCCCGGCGGCGGCGCCGAGATCTTCCACCCCGAGATCCACGACCGGATCGCCTCGAAGAAGATGTCGGGCGAACGCTGGCTCGAGGTGGCGGCCCTGTGCCACGAGGCCGGCCTGAAGACCAACTGCACGATGCTCTTCGGCCACGTCGAGGAGCCGCGCCACTGGGTCCACCACCTGCTCATGCTGCGCGACCAGCAGGACCGCACCGGCGGCTTCCAGTGCTTCATCCCGCTGGCCTTCCACCCGGCGGGCACCAAGTTCGCGGACCTGCCCGGCCCCACGCTGATCCAGAAGCTCAAGGTCGTGGCCCTGTCGCGCCTGCTGCTGGACAACGTCCCCCACGTGAAGGCCTACTGGGTCATGCTCGGGCGCGAGGTCGCCCAGTTGGCGCTGCGTTGCGGCGCCGACGACCTCGACGGCACGATCTCGGACGAGCGCATCACCCTGGCCGCCGGCGGCACCGCCGGCACGGGCATGACCCGCGACGAGATCGAGGCCTTCATCCGCGGCGTCGGCCTCGAACCCGTCCTGCGCGACACCCTCTACAACGAGCTTGCCACCGCCGGATAAATCCCACTAATTCGATGGGTATTCGCCATCCCGCGGCGCCGCTTGTGCCTACCCGGCCTCCGGGCTAGGATGCGAACAGCGACTCCGCCCCGCCCCCTTGCCGGGAAGGTCCGACATGCCCGATCCCCGCCCCGCCGGCCAGGCCGAACCGTCGACCCGGGGCCGCTCGGCCCTCGCCCGCTGGTTCGCCCGCCGCGTGCCCTTCTTCTACGCCAACTGGATCACCACGCTGGGCAGCCTGCTGGCGATCGTCTCGGTCGCGCTGCTGCTGGGCGCGCTGGTGCTGAACGTCTACAACGTGCTGCTCGAGCGGCCGACCAGCCCCTACGTGGGCATGGTCACCTTCATGCTGCTGCCGGCGATCCTGGTCGGCGGCGTGGCGCTGATCCTGGTCGGCGCGGCCGTCCAGCGCCGCCGCAAGGCCCGCGGCGAGGTGAAGACCGTCGCCATCGAGATCGGCGGGCCGGAGTTCCTGCGCAAGGTCCTGCTGGTGGGGTTCCTGGCCGTGCTCGGCCTGATCATGTCGGCGAGCTTCGGCTACGAGGCCTACCACTACACCGAGTCGACCGAGTTCTGCATGAAGGTCTGCCACGTCGTGATGGAACCCGAGGGGGTCGCCTACGAGCGCTCGCCCCACGCCAACGTGGCCTGCGTGAAGTGCCACATCGGCCCGGGTGCCGACTGGTTCGTCAAGGCCAAGCTGTCGGGCCTGCGCCAGGTGGTGGCCGTGATGCGCAACAGCTACCAGCGGCCGATCCCCGCGCCCGTGGAGAACCTGCGCCCCGCGCGCGAGACCTGCGAGGCCTGCCACTGGCCGGAGCAGTTCAACGGCTCGAAGCTCGTGGTGCGCGAACACGTCGAGACCGACCGCGACAACACCCCGAGCGTGACCGCGCTGGTGATCAAGGTCGGCGGCAACCCGCAGCCGGGCGTGCGCGCCACCGGCGTGCACTGGCACGTGGACCGCGGCAACGAGGTGCGCTACCGCGCCCTGGACGACAAGCGCAACGACATCGTCGAAGTGGTCCAGAAGACCCCCGACGGCGAGGTGCGCTACCTGCGCGACGGGGCCGACCCCGCGGACACGGCGGGCGAGTGGCGCGTCATGGACTGCATCGACTGCCACAACCGGCCGACCCACATCTACGAGCTGCCCGGCGGCGCCCTGGACCGCGCCTTCACCGACGGCCTGCTCGACCGCGGCGTGCCCTGGCTGCGCGCGGCGGCGGAGCGGGCCCTGTTCGACGTGACGCCCGGCGGGGACACCGCGGGGCGCGTCGCCGCCTACCTCGACTCCCTCTACGCCGCGGACCACCCCGAGGACCTCGCCGCGATGCAGGCCCAGCAGGGCGCCACGGCCGATGTCCTGGCGACGATCATCGCGCGCAACGTATTCCCGCGCATGAACGTGACCTGGGGCTCCTACCCCAGCAACCTCGGCCACGTCGACCTCCACGGCGAGATCGACGAGAGCGGCTGCTTCCGTTGCCACGACGACAGCCACCTGAGCGAGGACGGCCGCGCCATCAGCCAGGACTGCGACGCCTGCCACTCGCTGCTGACCGAGCGCGAGACCGACCCCGCCGCCCTGCCCGATTTCGTGTCGTCCGTGCTCACGAGGCGGGATTGACGTGACGGGCTCACCGACGTTCGACGACGTCCGCGCGGCCGCCGAGCGGCTGCGCGGCGTCGTCCACCGCACGCCGGTGGCCACCTGCCGCACGCTGGACGAGCTGGCCGGGCGCGAGCTCTTCTTCAAGTGCGAACACCTGCAGCGCGTGGGCGCCTTCAAGTTCCGCGGCGCCTCGAACGCGGTGGCCCTGCTGTCCGACGCCGAGGCCGCCCGCGGCGTCGTCACCCACAGCAGCGGCAACCACGCCCAGGCCCTGGCCCTGGCCGCGCGCCGCCGCGGCATCCCCGCCCACATCGTGATGCCGACCGGCGCGCCCGCGGTCAAGCGCGCCGCGGTCGCCGGCTACGGCGCCGTCATCCACGAGTGCGCCCCGACCCTCGCCGCCCGCGAGGAGACCGCCGCGCGCGTCGTGGCGGAGACCGGCGGCGTCTTCGTCCATCCCTACAACGACGCGCGCATCATCGCCGGCCAGGGCACCGCCGCGCTGGAGCTGCTCGAAGTCGTCCCTGACCTCGACGCCGTGTTCGCCCCGGTCGGCGGCGGCGGCCTGATGTCCGGCACCTGCCTCGCCGTGCGGGCTCGCCGCCCGGGCACGCTGCTCTTCGGCGCCGAACCGCTGGGCGCCGACGACGCGGCGCGCTCGCTCGCCGCCGGCCGCCTCATCCCGCAGACCGCCCCGCGCACCGTCGCCGACGGCCTGCGCACGAGCCTCGGCGAACTCACCTGGCCCATCCTGCGCGACCACCTCGCGGGCATCGTCACCGTCGACGACGACGCCATCCTGCGCGCCCTGCGCCTGGCCTGGGAGCGCGCGAAGCTGCTCATCGAGCCCAGTTCGGCGGTGCCGCTGGCGGCGGTGCTGTCGGAGGAGTTCAAGGCGCGGCCGGGGATCAGGAGGGTGGGGATCATCCTGTCGGGGGGGAATGTGGATTTCGAGGCGTTGTTGCCGGTTCTGCATACGTGACCCGGTCATCCTGAAGATACTCCACCAAGATAGATCCACCCCGGCGTCCAACATTCAGCACCAATGGTACGAACCTTTCTGGGTGATTCGGCTCCGTGTGACTACGGGCGGTCATGGTGTCTTATCCCTTCGACCCCAGGACACCGAGTGAATCATCTGGAGGAAGCGTCATGAGCGATGACAACCGGCAACTGCCGGCGACAAGTGCTTCTGCGGGTGTCGCTGCGGATGTCCTGTTCGGACGGATAGCCGCGATCATCGACGGAGCACGCGGCTGTGTTGCGAGGGTAGTCAATTCGACCATGGTTCAAGCCTACTGGGAGGTCGGAAGGGAAATCGTTCTGGTCGAACAGCAGGGAAACAAGCGAGCCGTTTACGGAGAACAAGTACTGGAGTATCTGTCGGAACGAATGACCGATCGTTTTGGGGCCGGCTTCGGTATCCGTAATCTCCAGCGAATGCGGCAGTTCTACATTCAATACGCAGATCGGATCACGGCGCGGAACACCCAGGTTGCCATTAATGAGAATGATGTTCAAATAATTCCGTCCGCGCTGCGGACGGAATCGACTTCCCCCGTTCCTTTGAGGTTCTCCCCTGGGCTCAGTTGGGCGCACTACCGCTTGCTCTCAAGTGTGCCGGACGCCGCCGCTCGCTCCTACTACGAGATCGAAGCCGCCCGCGAAGGCTGGTCCAGCCGCGAACTCGAACGCCAGATCGCCTCGCTTCTGTTCGAACGCCTCGCCGCCAGCCGCGACAAGGCCAGCGTCCTCGCTCTCGCCCAACGCGGGCAGGAGATCGCAGTCCCGCAGGACATCGTCAAGGACCCGGTCGTCCTGGAGTTCCTCGGCCTGTCCGAGCGCCCGCATTGGCGCGAGCGCGACCTCGAGCAGGCGATCATCAACCACCTGCAGGAGTTCCTGCTCGAACTCGGCAGGGGATTCTGCTTCGTCGCACGTCAGAAGCGCATCACGCTGGACGGCGACCACTTCTTCGTCGACCTCGTGCTGTACAACCGGCTGCTGCAGTGCTTCGTGCTGATCGATCTGAAACTCGGCAAGTTGACCCACCGCGACCTCGGCCAGCTGCAGATGTATGTGAACTGGTACGACCGCACCCAGCGCGAGGCCCACGAGCAGCCGGCCGTCGGCATTGCGCTGTGCTCGCGCAAGAACGACGCGGTGGTGCGAATGACGCTGCCGGAAGGGGAGAGGCGAATCCTCGCGACGCGGTACGAGGTGCTGCTGCCGAGTACCCAGGAGTTGGAGGCGGCGGTCAACGAAGGCAGGCGTGAGGCCTTGTCGCGCTGCTGACCATTCGCTGACGGACGTTGTCGGAACCCGGTACCAAAGAAAAGGGAGCCTGGGCCGGGGACCCAGGCTCCACTCATGTCTGATACGCGCCCGCAATGACCGGCTTCACCTCACCAGCGTCATCCGCCGCGTCCCTTGGAACGCCCCGGCGTCCATCCGGCAGAAGTAGACGCCGGAGGCCGCGGCCCGGCCGTCGTCGCCGGTCCCGTCCCAACGCGCCCGGTGCGCGCCCGCGGCCCTCGTTTCGTCGAGCAGGACGCGGACCCGGCGGCCCGCGGCGTCGAAGATCTCCAGCCGCACCCGCACGGCCTGCACCAGGTCGAACGCGATCGCGGTGGCCGGGTTGAATGGATTCGGCGCGACGGGATGCAGCGCGACGGCGCGCGGCAGGGACGGCTCGTCGATACCGACCGCTCCCTGTGCCGAAGCCGGCGCGCTTTCGTTCTCCGCGTCGTCCACGGCCGTGAGCTTGTAGTGCCAGACCAGGCCACCGGTGTCGGCGTCGGTCCAGCCGATGTCCGTGGTGAGGTGCGCCAGGTTCTCCGGCGCCGGCTCGAATCCCGTGGAGGCGCTGCGGTAGACCCGGAAGTACGCGAAGTCGCGGTCGGGGCAGGCGTCCCAGGTCAGTGCATTGGTGCTCGGACCGTAGGCGACGCTGAAGGCGGTCGGCACCTGCGGCGCGATGTTGTCGACCGACCAGCCGCTGTCGGGGGGGCTGGCGTACCAGACCGAGGGCACGGCGGTGTGCGCCGTGATGCAGAAGACGGCCCAGGGGATCGTGGCCACCGAGTCGGCCA
>JAURXS010000254.1 GCA_030654305.1 bacterium
ACGCGCTCGCGGCGCTGGCGGCGGGAGGTCCCGCGTTCACGGTCTTCGTCGAGGTCAAGGGGATGCGGTCCTGGCCGGACCTGCGCCGCGAACTCGCGCCCTGGCGCGGCCGCCTGGACCTCGAGGTGCAGTCCTTCGAACCCGACCTGCTGGCGGCGATGGCCGGCGACCGCGACGGTTGGCCCCTGGGCGTGATCGCCCGCGAGCCGGGTCCCGATCCCGCCGCCCTGCTCGCGGGTTTCGGCGCGCGCACCCTGTCGCTGCGCAAGGAGGCCGTCACGGCGGACGTCGCCGCGGCGGTCCACGCCGCCGGCGCCCGCCTGGCCGTCTGGACGCTCAACGACGCCGGCGCCGCGCGCGCCGCGGCCGGCGCCGGCGCCGACCTGTTGATCGGGGACGATCCCCGGTTGCTGCTCTCCACGTTCAACCACGGGACACGAACATGACGCACCGGATCCGCACGCGCCTCGCCTCGCCCGTCGTCCTCGCGCTCGCCCTCGCCGCCGCGACCGCGGCGCGGGCGGAGCCGAGCGTCCCGGCTGCCGCCGGCCACTGGGAGGGCGCCATCGTCCTGCCCGGGCAGGAACTCGGCATCAAGGTCGACCTCGCCGGCGAAGGCGGGGCCTGGTCCGGCACCATCGACATCCCGATGCAGGGGGCGACCGGCCTGCCGCTCGAGCACGTGCGGGCCGCGGGCGACTCCGTCGTGTTCGCCATCGCGAAGATCCCCGGTGCGCCGACCTTCCACGGCCTGCTCGCCGACGGCCGGCTGGCCGGCGACTTCACCCAGAACGGGATGACCTTCCCCTTCCGCCTCGGGCGCGAGGCCGCGGCGGCGCCCGAGCGTCCCCAGGAACCGCAACCGCCGTTCCCCTACCGCGCCGAAGAGGTGACCTACCGCAACGGCGACGTCGTGCTGGCCGGCACGCTGACGCTCCCGGAGGGGACGGGCCCCTTCCCGGCCGCGGTGCTGCTGACCGGCAGCGGCGCGCAGAACCGCGACGAGGAGCTGTTCGCCCACAAGCCGTTCCTGGTGCTGGCCGACCACCTGACCCGCGCCGGCGTGGCGGTGCTGCGCGCCGACGACCGCGGCGTGGGCGGCTCGACCGGCTCGGTGTCCCTCTCCACCACCGCGGACTTCGCGGACGACGCGCTGGCCGGCGTCGCGCTGCTGCGGGCGCGGCCCGACATCGCCGGCGGGTGCGTCGGCCTGATCGGTCACAGCGAGGGCGGCATCGCGGCGCCCCTGGCCGCAGCCCGCGCGCCCGAGGCCGTCGACTTCGTGGTCCTGCTCGCGGGCACGGGCGTCCCTCTGGGCGAGGTGATCCTGCGCCAGGCCGAACTGATCATGAAGGCGGGAGGGACGGACTCGCTGACGATCGCGGACGAGCTGGCGCAGACCCGCCTGGCGCTCGAACGCCTGGCCGCCGGCGCCGACAGCGCGACGATCCGCACGGACCTCGAGCAGTTCGCCCTCGCCCAGCAGGCGGCCCATCCCGAGCGGGCGAAGGAGCCGGCCGCGCTGAAGTCCGTGCTGGACGCCGCCGTGTCGGGCATGATCACGCCCTGGTTCCGCTACGCGACGGCGCTCGATCCCCGCGAGGCGCTGCGCCGGGTGCGCTGCCCCGTGCTGGCGATCAACGGGGGGCGCGATCTGCAGGTGGACCCCGACCAGAACCTCACCGAGATCGAGCGCGCGCTGCGCGAGGGCGGCAACCCGGATGCGACCATCCGCCGCCTGCCCGGCCTCAACCACCTGCTGCAGACGGCGGCGACGGGCCATCCGGGCGAGTACGGACAGATCGCGGAGACGATGAGCCCCGTCGCTTTGGACACGGTCCGCGACTGGATCCTGGCGCGGTGCCCCGTCCGCTGAGAGGAGTGCCGTGTCCCTGCGCACACGAACGGCGGGACTGCCGCGGCGGCTCTGGCGCTGGACCTGGCGCTTGGCGGCCGCCTGGGTGGCCGGCTCCGTGCTGGTCGTGCTCGCGCTGCGCTTCGTGCCGCCGCCCGTGTCGGGCGTGATGGTCCAGCGCTGGTGGGAGGCGAAGCTGCAGCACCGCGAGTTCCGGCTGGACTACCGCTGGAAGTCCCGGGCGCACCTCGCGCGCGCGCTGCCGCTGGCGGCGATCGCCGCGGAGGACCAGCGCTTCTTCGTGCACCGCGGCTGGGACGTCGCGGCCATCCGCAAGGCGATGGCGGAGGCCGAGGACGGCGGGCGCCTGCGCGGCGCCTCCACCATCTCCCAGCAGACGGCCAAGAACCTGTTCCTGTGGACCGGGCGCAGCTGGGTGCGCAAGGGGCTGGAATCGTGGTTCACGTTCTGGCTGGAACTGCTGTGGCCCAAGACGCGCATCCTGGAGGTCTACCTGAACATCGCGGAATGGGGCGACGGGATCTTCGGCGCCGAGGCGGCCTGCCGCCGCCACTTCGACGTCGGTGCCGACCAGGTCGACCGCGACCGCGCCGCGCGCCTAGCCGCCGTGCTGCCCAACCCGCGGCGGATGAACGCCGGCCGGCCCTCGGCCTACGTGCTGCGCCGGCAGGGCGAGATCCGGCGGCAGATGGGCGGGATCGACGGCTCGGAGTTCACCGCGCCGCTGAAGCGCTGGTAGCGGTCGGGCCGGCCGTTGCCCGCGGATCCGGATGCTGATATCATGTTTTCATAAGCCCCTGATGGACTCCCGGAACACCGGAGGTGCATCGATGCATCCGACACTCAGGTTACTGACGATCCTCCTGCTGATCCTCCCGGCGGCGATCGGCCGTGCCGGCGGCCCGTGGTGCACGGATACCGACGGGCTGCGGCTCGACGTCGCCCCCGCCACCGGCGCCGTGATGCTGGCGCACACCGGCGCCATGTACAACTGCTGCCCCGAACCGATCCTCTACGACGTCGCCGCGGCGGCGGGCGTGCTGACGGTGACCGAGCGCGTCCTGGAGGAATCGCCCTGCGACTGCATCTGCTGTTTCGACCTGGAAGCCCTCGTGGCCGACGTCCCGCCGGGCGACTGGGACGTGGTGTTCCGCTGGCTCGATGCGGAGTCCGGCAGCTGGCGGGAGTTGACCGGCTCGGTCACGGTGCCCGCGCCGGGCCGCGCCGACGTGCCGCACGCGGAACCCGCCGCGCCGCCCGAGTGCCTGGTCAGCACCGGGGTGGAGCCCCCCGCGCCGATGGGTGCGTGGGGGCTGATCAAGTCGATCTACCGCTGAACGGCGAGCAGGACGCGAGGGGGCAGCAACCAGATCAGCGCTGCGGTCCCGGCGAGGGGCGGCGCGTCGCAGCGCACCAGCGCCGCTCCCCCCTTCTTCATCTCCA
>JAURXS010000255.1 GCA_030654305.1 bacterium
CGCGAGTTGCGGCGGGGACGGCGCGACGGCTCGCTGCCGGTCGACGCGCTGGCGGCCCTGCCCGCGCCGCTGGCCGGGCGGGCGCTGCGCCGGCACCTGCGCGGGGAATACGGGCTCGACCCGGACCGCGCCCACGTCGCGCGCCTGCTGGACTGGCTGCGCGCGAGCCGCTCCGGAGCGGCCGTCGACCTGCTCGGGGGCTGGCGCGCCCGGCGCGACTTCGACCGCCTCGTCTTCGACCCGCCCGCCGCGGCCGTCGGCGACGGCGCGGCCCCGGTGGCCGTGCTGTCGGTGCGGCCGGCCACGCCCGGCGAAGCCGCGGCGCGCGATCCCGAGCCGGGGGGCGCTCCCCCGCCCGCGGGCGGCTGGCGGCTGACCTGCCCGGGCTCCGCCCTGTCCGGCGACCCCCGCGTCCGCCCGTGGCGGCCCGGCGATCGGCTGGCCCCGTTCGGGATGACCGGCCGGCGCAAGGTCGGCGACCTGTTGCAGCAACTGCGCGTGCCGCTGCCGGAACGGTCGCGGGCGCTGGTCGTCGAGGACGACGCGGGTCCGCTCTGGGTCGTCGGACTGGTCCGGGACGAGCGGACCCGGCTGTTGCCGACCACCGCCGACGCGGTTACACTCCTGGTCCGATATGCAGGAGAAGAGACGGGCGGCACGGCCCTCCCATGACCGCCGGCAATACGCGTGCGCCGGCGAACTTTGTGCGAATGGAGACCCATGGCGAACCAGAAGAAGGAGAACAAGTCGCCCCTGGACGGCCCCGGCGGCGTCCGACGCCCCCCGATGCCGGGACGGGCCGTGGGCTTCTGGATGCTCCTGCTGCTGCTGGTGTTCCTGGCGTTCCAGATGATGTCCCTGGACCGCGAGCAGATCTACGAGATCAGCTACAACGCGTTCAAGGAGCAGGTCGAGGCGGGCAACATCCGCTCGCTGACCAAGACCGAGCTGACGGTCACGGGCGACCTCGTGCAGAAGACCAAGATCGCGCTGCAGACCGGCGCGGAGCCCGAGGTGCAGCGCTTCCGGCTGGTCCTGCTGGCCGAGGACCCGGCTTTCCCGGAGTGGGTGCGCGAGCGCAACCCCAGCGCCTACCTCAAGGGCGACACGGTCAAGACCAGCTGGCTGACGGTCATCGTCACCTACTACCTGCCGTTCATCGTGATCCTGGTGCTGTGGCTGTTCTTCATCCGCCAGATGCAGGGCGGCAGCAACAAGGCCTTCAGCTTCGGCAAGAGCAAGGCCAAGCTCATCAACATGGACAAGCCGACGATCACCTTCGCCGACGTGGCCGGCTGCGACGAGGCCAAGGTCGAGCTGGAGGAGATCATCGAGTTCCTGCGCACGCCCAAGAAGTTCCAGCGCCTCGGCGGCCGCATCCCCAAGGGCGCGCTGCTGGTCGGCGCGCCGGGCACCGGCAAGACCCTGCTGGCGCGCGCGGTGGCCGGCGAGGCGGGCGTCCCGTTCTTCAGCATGAGCGGCTCGGACTTCGTGGAGATGTTCGTGGGCGTCGGCGCCTCGCGCGTGCGCGACCTCTTCGAGCAGGGCAAGAAGAACGCCCCGTGCATCATCTTCATCGACGAGATCGACGCCGTCGGCCGCCACCGCGGCGCCGGCCTCGGCGGCGGCCACGACGAGCGCGAGCAGACCCTCAACCAGCTGCTGGTCGAGATGGACGGCTTCGAGAGCAACGACGGCGTGATCCTGGTCGCCGCGACCAACCGCCCCGACGTGCTCGACCCCGCCCTGATGCGGCCCGGCCGCTTCGACCGCCAGATCGTGGTGGACATGCCCGACCTGCAGGGCCGCGAGGCGATCCTCAAGGTCCACATGAAGAAGATCAAGGCCGCGGCCGACGTCTCGCCGCGCAAGATCGCCGCCGGCTCGCCCGGGCTCGCCGGCGCCGACCTCGCGAACCTGGTCAACGAGGCCGCGCTGCTGGCCGCGCGCAAGAACCACCTGGAAGTGACGATGGACGACTTCTGGGACGCCCGCGAGAAGGTCATGCTCGGGCCGGAGCGCCGCAGCCGCGTGCTCACCGACGAGGACAAGCGGATCACGGCCTACCACGAGTCGGGCCACGCCGTCATCGCCGAGCTCTGCGAGCACGCCCAGAAGACCGAGAAGGTCACGATCATCCCGCGCGGCCGGACCCTGGGCGTCACCTGGATGCTGCCCGAGAAGGACGACGTCCACATGAGCCGGGCCAAGTACCTCGACTTCATCTGCGTGTCGCTGGGCGGGCGCGTGGCCGAGGAGACCTTCATCGGCTCGATCACCAGCGGCGCCTACGCCGACATCCGCACCGTCAGCAGCCTGGCCCGCGAGATGGTGACCCGCGTCGGCATGAGCGACGTCCTGGGCCCGATCTGCTTCGAGGAGGGCGAGGAGCAGGTCTTCCTGGGCCGCGACTTCGCCCGCCGCAAGACCGTCAGCGAGCGCACGCTGCAGGTGATCGACGACGAGATCTCGCGCATCGTCTCCGAGCAGCTCGAGCGCACGCGCCTGCTGCTGCGCGAGAACACCGACAAGGTCGAGACCATGGCCGCCGCCCTGCTGGACCGCGAGACGCTGACGCGCGAAGAGGTCCAGATGATCATGCAGGGCCGCCCCCTGCCGCCGCCGCGGCTGGAACCCGTGCTGTACGACGAGTCGGCGACGACGGCCGACGACAGCGACGGCACGGCGGCGACCGGCGCCGACGTCGGGGAGACGACCGGCAACGCACCCGATGACTTGCCCGGAGTCTCGCCCGGAGATTCGCCCGAAGACTCCCCCGGGGACGGCCGGACGACCCCGTCGTGACCGCCGCGCCGCGCGTCTGGGAACTCGGCCGCGCGACGCTGGACTACGGCCGCCGCCCCCTGGTCATGGGGGTGCTGAACCTGACCCCGGATTCCTTCTTCCCGGCCTCGCGCGCCGCCGACGCCGAGTCGGCGGCGCGGCGCGCCGAGGCCCTGGTCGCCGCCGGCGCCGACCTGCTCGATCTCG